>JAYYRS010000130.1:0-5588 GCA_036126975.1 Myxococcota bacterium | reverse complement strand
AAGGCGGCCTTCTGCTGGTCCGCCGCGACCTCGATCGAGAAGCCCACCAACCACAGTCCGAATCCGAGGACGTCCGTTGGCAGCAGGACGCCAGGGCCTCCGCCCTGCGCAACGAGCGCGAGGACCGGGAGACTGCAGACGGACGCCCAGAGCGCCTGCAGGGACCATGGCACGAGGAATCGGGCCGCCGACGTCTTGAGATCGTCGAACCGACCATCCTTGCCATCCCGCCGGATGCGGAGGACCAGAAACAATCCAAGCCGGATCGCCCATACACCGACCAGCCCACAAGCGAGGGCCGCCCGGGGTGTGATTGCACCACCCGCTGCACCCACGCACAGGCCCATGAGCGCAAGGTACGTGAGGCTCCCTGTCAGGTCATAGAACCGCTCCGACCGCAGCATCGCTGCGGGGATCCAGGCCACAAGGTTGACCGCCAGCGCGACCGCGGCGGCGGCGGCGGGCAGCGGCAACCCGACCACCGAGAGCCCACCGGCGCCGACGGCAAACCCCAGGCCGACGGACAGCACAACGACCAGGATCACGACCAGCGATGCACGCGCCCACTCTTGCATGGGCTCCCCTACCCCGGACCCGACCGACTGGAGTGCCCATGTCCATCCAGGGGAGACCGGGGCCCCATGGCGCCGCGTCCCGGGGTACCTTCGGGGGACTGGAGTCCCCATGCCACATCGCGAATTCTCCGTCGTCCTCCTCCTCGCTGCATGCAGCGACTACAACTTCACCGAGAAGGACGACCCGGAGGCGGGCGCCGAAACGGGTACTCCCAGCGACGAAGACGACGAGGCCTCGGTCGATGTGGATGCCTGCAGCGAGGCAGAGGAACCGCCCCCGGGGACCGTCGTGCTCAATGAGGAGTGCGAGACGGAGTTCCAGGGTGGCAGCTTCACACCGACGGTGGAGTGGACCTACGGCAGCGTGGACTTCTGTGGGCCCGCCGCCGTCGCACCCACCATCGACACGGACGGCAGTGGTGTCATCGACGACGGCGACGTGCCGATGGTCTTCCTCTACCAGTACAACGCCGTGCACGCCGTGCGGGGCGACACCGGCGCCGTCCAGTGGACTTCCGCGTCGCTCGGCAATGACTACGGCGGGATGGCTGTGGGTGATGTCGACGGAGACGGCCAGCCCGATGTCGTCACGGCGGGCGTCTCATCGGTCTGCGCCATCGATGGCAGCAATGGGCAGCAGCTGTGGTGCAACAACTCGCTCTTCGGCTCGATGGACCCCTACGGCTACAACTATCCCGCAATCGCCGACATGGACGGAGACGGCTTCGCAGAGGTGACGATGGGCTCGGCCATCCTGGACGGGTCGAATGGCACGCTCCGAGGGCTCGGACAGTACGGGATCGGAGCGGCCGTCTACTACGGCGCCGTCGGCACCTACGGTGCGATGAGCGTTCCCATCGACCTCGATGGAGACGGCCTCCTTGAGCTTGTCACCGGCAATGCGGCGTACAACATCGACGGCTCGGTCAAGTGGTACAACGGCACGAGCGACGGCATCGTGGCCGTAGCCGACTTCGACGGGGATGGCGCCGGCGAGATCGTGAAGACGTCCGGCGCCCGCGTCACGGGCATGGATACGGACGGCACCGTGCTCTGGGAGGTGGGATACGAAAACGGCTCCTACCTCGCCATCGGCGCGCCCGCCGTCGACGACATCGACGGTGACGGAATCCCCGACATCGTATTCGCAGCACAGAATCAGCTCATCGCCATGGCGTGGGGCGGAGCGACCAAGTGGACCCAGACCATCTCCGATGCCTCCGGCGCGGCGGGACCCAGCCTGTTCGACTTCGAGATGGACGGCTACCCCGAGGTCCTCTACGCCGACGAGACGACCATCCGCTTCTTCAACGGTCTCGACGGTTCCACGAAGTTCAGCTCGACCGAGCACGGCAGCGTGACCATTCTCGAGACCCCGATCGTCGCGGACATCGACAACGATGATGAGGTCGAAATCGTCGTCGCTCACTGTTCGTTCGGGGGGCGCACCGGCATCACCGTGTTTGGAGACGCCAACAACTCCTGGCCGCCGGGCCGCAAGGTCTGGAACCAGCACGCCTACAACATCACCAACGTGGGCGACCTCGGCGACATCCCTTCGGCGACACCACCGAACTGGCCGGAGTACAACTCCTTCCGCTCCGGAGATGTCGGCCTTCCGCCCAGTGAGTACCTGGATCTGGTGGGTGAGGTACTCGACGTCTGCGAAGACGAGTGTGAGCAGGGGTTGCTCTATGTGGCCGCCCGAGTCGGAAACGCCGGCAATGTCGAGGCCCCTGCGGGCATCGAGGTTGCGCTGCGCGCAGGCGCCGGTGGACCGATTGTTGCGACCGCCATGCTGAGCACGCCCATCGCCAGCGGCACGACCAGCGAGATGGTGGTCTTCGAGGTCGCGAGCGCCGACATGGCCGGCACGGACCCCGTGGTCGTTGCAAACCTCGACGCGAGCGGCGTATCGGCCGTCTATGAGTGCGACACAACAAACAATGCGGACAACGGCGGAAACCCGGTCTGCGAATAGCCGGGGACGGCGGGCGGATGACCATGCACGGGCTGGGCTGGCTGCTGGGGCTGCTGGGGTGCCACGGCAGTCCGCCGGACCCCTTTGCACTTCTCGAGGCGGGCAACATCACCGCAGCCGCCACCACGCTGGCCCAGCAGCCGGACCACGAGCTCGCATCTCTCGGCAAACGCCTGCAGCAACTGGAAACGGAGCGCGCGGCCGTCCGCGATGCCGAAGGCGCCATGCTGCGCAGCGCTGCCGTCGAGGCATTGGAGAGCGGAGACCTTCCCCGAGCCGCGACCGTGCTGGCATCCGCGCGGCGAGGAACACCGGAAGACCCCGACCTCGTCACACTCGCCCAGCGGCTAAGGGCCGCCCTTCCATCCGCTCCTCCGGGAGCACGCGCCCAGGTCCTCCTCACGGAAGCGGGAGCCACGACCGACCCGGTCAAGGCCCGGGCACTCGAACGCGCAGCCGCCATTGCAACCGCCGAAGCGCGCATCGAGCCGCCGCTCTATGCGCAGGTGCGTTCCGAACAGGGCGGAGCATCCGTGGTCGGCGCGCAAGAACTTCTCGCACTGATCGACACCACCTACTACCGGCCGGTTCCATGGCCGGACTGCGCATCCCTCGCGCAAGCGGCCCTCCATGCGATCCGGACCAGTCCCGTGTCTCAAGCCCGCTGGCCGGCGATCGGAGACGTCGCCCCGCCGCAGGCACCGGTCACGGACCTCGCATCCGCCCAGGCTGCCGTCGCCCGCGAGGTCGACGTCTACACCCGCGCGGACGTTCCTGCGGAGGTCGTCATCGACACCTGGGTGCGCGGCGCCCTGGCAGCGCTGGACCCATGGAGCCTCCCGGTCTGGCCGGCAGGGCTCCAGAGCTGGTCGGACCAGCATGCCGGCACCTTCCAGGGGGTGGGCCTCGTGCTCGCCGATGCGCCGGACGGGAGGGTGCTCGTCCGCACCCTTCTCCCGGGGTCGCCCGCATGGACGTCCGGGATCCACCAGGGAGACATCCTCGTTTCCGTGCTGGACGACTCTGGCGCGCTCGCGCTTGGGGAACGGGAGCACGGCACATCCCTTGTCCGGGCTCGAGACCGGCTGCTCGGGCCCTCTGGATCGACCGTCACGTTGACGACCCGACGGGGCAACGAGACCCACCAGACGACCCTGGAGCGAGGCCCCGTCACCCGGGAGACGGTCGAGGGCTGGGCGCGCGCCGCAGACAACCGATGGCAGCCGTGGCTCGATGAGGTCTCCGGGATCGCCTACGTCCGGATCCGGAGGTTCAAGCCTCCCACGGAAATGGATTTCGACGCGATGCTCGAGCCCCATCTCGGCGCCATTCGCGGCCTCGTGCTTGACCTCCGGGGCAATCCCGGAGGGGACATCAACAGCGCGGTGCAGATCGCCGACCGATTCGTATCCAACGGGCGGCTGGCGGAGCTGCATGGTCGGGTGCTTCCGGAAACCGGGCCGGACATCGACCCCGTGACCGGTGAACCGTTGGCTGCATGGAATGACGCCATCCCGGGTCATGCGCTGGAGGGAATGCCTGTCGTCGTGCTCGTCGATGCCGAATCCGCATCCGCCACCGAGGTCCTCGCTGGCGCGCTGCAGGAGCGTGCAGACGCGCTGGTCCTTGGCGAGGCCACATGGGGCAAGGGACACGCGCAGGCGCTGCGAATCGATGAATCAGAGCGTTTTGCCGTCCAGTTCACGAACGTGGTGTGGGCACTGCCCAGCGGACGACGCCTTGCGCGTGGCGAACCCGGCGGCGGTGGCATCTCCCCGGACATCGCGCTCGTGCTCAGTCCCGCCGAGCGGTTCCAGATCGACCGCAGTGCCCGTGCACGGGGCGCACTGAGAGTCCATGCCGATGGCCACCCCATGACCTGGTCGGATCCTGGCCGTCGGGACGACCTTCCGCCGCTCTCCGACGACCCGGCTGCCCGGGCGGCCGAGCTGGCGTTGCGTGCGCGACTCGTTGCGAACCCGCGATGGCGTTGACCGGCTCAGACCGCGCTGGCCACGAAGCGGCGAGCGCGATGGGCCAGCCCGTAGATCGTCTGGCTGGGATTCACGCCGAGCGCAGTGGGGAGAACGCTCCCGTCCACCACGAACAGGTTGTCGACTCCACTGAATCGGTGCTCGGTGTCGACCACACCATCGCGCCCCATCCCACACCCTCCCATCTGGTGGGCGGTGAAGATGCCGTGCTCGTGTGCTCCATACAGCGCGGCATCGAGCCGCCCGAGGTCAGCGGGCGTATCCATGTAGACCGGCTCTGCGTGCATGCTCACGGCCTGCCGAGCGCCCGCCGCGAGCGTGAGTGCAGCCAGTGCCTTGTGCGCAGCCTCGAATCCCTCTCGCAGGGCCGGCCGGATCGGGTAGTCCACGCGGACCCGCCCGTCAGACCGGAGGCTCACCGTTCCGCCGTCATCTCCGGGGAGGATCCCGTCGACGCAGAGCGCGAGCGTCGCGCTTGCGTAGGGCAGCTGCTCCATGAAGGCCGCATGCGCCTTCCCGAATCCACCTGTCCCGAGGGCAATGAGCATGGGATGCACCGGCGCGGCCTCGAGGAAGAATCCCACCCGACCGTCTCCCCGGTCGACAAACTGATGGGACGCAGCGGACTGGGGCGCTCCCCAGAACCCATTGATAGGCGAGTCGTACAGACCCGCCATCCCGACCACCGGATGCAGGAAGGTCCTTCGCCCCACCCTGCCCGCTGCATCGAGCCCAGAGCGAAGCAGCAACGCAGGAGTATTGATGGCCCCGCCGGCGAGCGCCACCACCTTGGGACGGACGACGATGCGCCGCCCGGCATCCCGCCCAGAGGACCGGTCGAGGACGGCGGCCTCCACGGAGACCACCCGACCGCGCTCGACGACGACCTGCCTCGCCTCGCAGTCAGCATAGAGCCGCAGGCCGCTGGCGACGGCATCCGGGAGATACGTGACGTGCATCGCCTGCTTGCCGTCGACGGGGCACCCCATCCCGCAGTAGCCCGAGTTTGCGCAACCCTTGACGTTCCGCCGGGTGGTG
>JAYYRS010000129.1:0-2724 GCA_036126975.1 Myxococcota bacterium | reverse complement strand
CCGAAGCGGTCTGCATCCACGGCCCCTCGGAGCTGGACCCCCTGCGTCCCGAGGTCCGCGGCCGCCGTCACCGGGCCAGGGATGAGGTAGACGGCGCCCGCACCCACGAACCCGGCGTCGGGCCGCCCGGGTGCTCCCACGAGGAGGTCGGCGAAACCGTCTCCATCGACATCTCCCGCAGCGGCGAGCCCCGTGCCGGCAGCCTGGTTCGCGGCGCTGCCGGACAGCGGAGTGCCGACATCTGCCAGGACGGCATCTCCGCTGATGGGTCCGGAGAGCACGTACACGACCCCACCGTCCGCGGCGCCGAGGTCCGCACGGTCAGCCGTGATGGCGAGGTCGGACAGCCCGTCCCCGTCGAGGTCACCGGCACCCGCGACGATGGCGCCCACCCGGTCGCCGGCGCCGCCGGTCACGCGTGCGTCGGCGAACTCGAGACCGAGGTCGGCGGTCACGGGCCCGAGCACGAGGTAGGCCGCCCCGGCGGCACCGCCGCCCGTGGCCTCACCCAGCGCGCCCACCAGGAAATCCCCTGCCCCGTCTCCGTCGACATCACCGGCAAGGTCGAGGCCGATGCCTGCCCGGTCCGTACCCCCGACGCCCTCCAGCAGGACCCCTGCGTCGAGCTGCAACGCCCCCGAGACCGGCCCGTCGACCATCCACACCGCTCCCGCGAGCGTGCCACGGGTGCGGGCATAAGGCGCGCCCACAAGCATGTCGTCGTAGCCGTCTCCATCCAGGTCCGATCCGGACCGCACGACGCGACCCGCCTGCTCCCCCGCCGTGCCCGTGAGCGTGGCCAGGGCCGCGTCCGCGCTCGTCGTCGCGACCACCGGACCGGCCATCACCCGCACTTCGCCGGCGCTCTGCCCACCGCCGTCGGCCCGGGGGGCGCCCAGCAGGAGGTCCGGCGTCCCGTCTCCGTTCATGTCTCCCACAGCCAGGCCCGTTCCCAGGTCGTCGGCCGTCGCGAGGCCCGTCACGCCGATGGCCGACGCGACCAGGCTCTCCAATCCGGTGGGCACGCAGCCGTTGTCCGTCCCGTCGCAATCATTGTCCTTCCGGTCGCCGCAGACCTCCGCCAGCCCGGGCGAGACCTCCGGGTCGGAGTCGACGCAATCCGTGGCGTCATCGACGGCGCCAGCCGGCTGCGCGCACGCCCGCACCGCGCCGTCGGGGTCGCCAAACCCGTCCCCATCCGCATCCGTCCACCAGATGCCCTGGGTCGCGACGTCGAGCCCGGCATCGGCATCGTCCGCATCGCCGTTGCAGTCGTCATCGACGCCCTCGTTGCAGACCTCGACCGCGTCGGGATTGACGTCCGCAGAGGCATCGTCGCAGTCCCCGGCCCGGGCGACGTAGCCGGCAGGCTGGGCACAGGCGGGGACGGGGTCGCTGCCCGCCGCGCCATGTCCATCGCCGTCGCCGTCGATGTACCAGTCCTTCACGAGCCCGACCGTGGGGTCCTGGTCGTTGCAATCATCATAGTTGTCGACCGTCGCGTCGGGCTGGGCGTCCGGGCAGGCCTGGACGGCGCCCTGCGGATCGCCGAACCCGTCCCCATCCGCGTCTGCCCAGAACGTCACGAGGTCACAGTCGCCTCCGCCGGCGCCCATGCCGCCGCCGGCACGGGTGCGCCACTCGTACTCCTCGTCGGAGATGAGGACGCAGCCAGGGAGGAGCATCAGCAGGGTGGCTGACTTCATGGCGTTGATCGCAGGGCTGGAGGGGGGACGGATCCACAGGGCCCGCCGGAGCTCGAATCCTACCGCACATCCCGCTCAGCCCCGGTCTCCGGTGGCATGCCCCTCCGGCCCAAAGACCGCCGCAGGGTCCCGCAGGATGCCGGCGAAGGTCTTGAGGACACGCCCGGCGAGGACGCCGTCGACCAGACGGTGGTCGAACACCAGCATGACGGGCAGCATCGGGCGGACGGCCGGCACGCCGTCAACCGGCACCACCTCGTCCTGCACGGGCGTCACGCCCCATACCGTCCCGATGTGGAGGAGCCGGTCGGGGAGGTTGACCGCGCCGCCCCGGAACAGCACGCCCGGCTCGTCTCCCAGCGCCGCGCCCGGGTTCGTCAGGCCCACCGTGGCCGGCGAGAGCGCATGCAGGCGCGCGTCGACGGCGGGATGCGCCCGCGCCGCCTCCAGGGCATCCAAGGCCTTCCCCAGCAGCGGCCCCGGGCTGTTCTCCGCGAGGCGGACCAGCATTCGGAAGAGGGGGTTTTCGACCTTCCCTGCGCGCTCGTTCGAGACCGTGGATCGCGTCGCGACCGCCAGCTCCCGCAGCGAGCGCTGGCCCGCGCGTTCAACCACCGCCAGCCCAAGCTCCCGCTTGTCCCCCTCGGCGTGCCCCAGGAGGTTGACCGGCATCGCCACGGCGACATGGTCCTGCGGGAGGATCCGGTTGCGGTGGATCCGCGCATTCGCCATGGGCCAGCGGGCCAGCGTGCGCCCGACCGCGCCGCACAGCAGGTGCTGCAGGCTCACCCGGGGCGCGTCCGCGGCCCCGTTGAGCTGCTCGAGGTAGGCCAGCGCGGCGGTCATGTCGATGGCCGCGTTCGCACTCACCCAGGGGCTCGCGGGCGGACCCATCCACCACATGAGGAAACGACGGGTCACCGACGGCTTCCGGGGATCGACGTTCCGGCCGTCGACGCGGGTGTTGCGACTGGGCATGCCCCGCGGCTAACCGGTGGCGGAGGGTGGTAGCCTGCCG
>JAYYRS010000128.1:0-3866 GCA_036126975.1 Myxococcota bacterium | reverse complement strand
TCCCCCGCCTCCTGCATCGCCTGGCTCGACCGGCCGTCTGCCGATGGCATCGCCTGCTCGACTCGACGGACGTCCCGCTGAAGCGTCTCCGCGCGTTGCTCGAGCTCGGCCTGCCGGTCAGCCATCTCCTGCGCCGCCTGCTGGACGGCAGCCGGCTCCGTCTGGGCGCTCCGGGCAAGCTGCTCCAGCAAGGGGCGCATCTTGTCGAAGGCGAGACGGACATCGTTCCCGTGGTCCCGTGCGGGCGCTGCACCGGACGGAATGGGCTCCCCTGGCGCGCGCGCACGCGACAGCTCGAGTTCCGCCATGCGGCTCGCCATGCGCAGGGGCCCGCCCGTCGCGTCGATGCGCTCCAGCGCGCGGGCGGCCTCCCGCGCGCTTACGGCGTCCCGCACACGGGCGGTGCCTGCACTGAGCCGCTCGAACCAGCGGACCGTGTCCGTGCGGAACCCGGCCCCGTCTCCCGCCGCGCGAGGCATGGCTTCGCCGGCATCCCTTGCCTGCGTCGAGAGCCGGTCCAGCTCGCGCCACAGGGTCACCTGCTGGTCGACGCCCCCTCCCAGCTCCTCCCTTGCCTGCGCCAGTTCCTCGGCGAGGGTCTCCTGGTCATCGGCAAGCCGCTCCAGCGCTTCCATCGCCTCCTTGAAGGCTTCACCCAGCTCATCCTCACCTTGCTGCTGCTGGGCCTGGTCGTCCTGGATGTTCTCGGACATCTGCTCGAGTCGCTGCGCGAGGTCGTCCAGCATCTCGCGGGCGTCTTCCAGCCGGCCTTCGGCGATGGCCTTCCGGACCTCATCCATGAGGGACCGGGCTTCGTCGCTCCGCGTGTTGACGAACTCCTTCAGGCTCCCCTCGCCAAGCCGCTTCGCGAGCTGACCCATCCGGCTCATCAGGCGTTCGAGCTGGTCCAGCCGGGCGAGGACCTCGGCCTCATCCAGGTTCGCGGACATCTCCGCCAGCTCCCCTGCCTCCCGGGCCATGGCCTCGAGCTGGGCCGCGAGCTCGCGCTGGGCTGCCTGCTGCAGCATGCGGTCCAGAACGTACGTGCCCCTCTCCATCCCGTCGACATGCTCGGCATGCATGCGGGCGAAAGCCGCCTCGTCTCCGCCGGTGATGCGGCGGCCGGAGCCGGGTTCCCAGGTGGTCAGTGTGAACCGGAGCAGCCGCGCGCCGTCCTCGAGGACCTCGTCGACGAGTTCCGCTTGCAGCCCACTGGCTTCGGCGTCTCCCCAGATGTCGCGCCGGGCTTCCTGGAGAGGCCGAAGGCGTTCCCGGGCATCCGAGGCCCAGCGGGTCATGCCTCGGGCCCCCTGCGCGGGCAGTACGGGCTCGACGAGGCTCTCCGCGAGCGCATCGAGCATCAGGTCCCGCAGGCGCTGGGCCTGCTGTCGAAGCTGGCGTCCCTGCCCGCGCGCGCCGAGCACCCTCACCGCGACATCAGCCGAGGCACCGCGCTTCGAGCCGCCCTGCAGATCGTTGTCATACGCAACGATCCGAAGCGTGACCTGCTCCCCTGCCCGAAGCCCGAGCCGACGCGGGCTCAGACGCACTCCGCCGGAGAGGCGAGCGGTGGGGTCGAGTGGCTCGCGCAGCAGGTGCTCCTCGACCGACCCGTCTGCACGCTGCACCTCCAGGACCACACGGTTCAGGCCGAAGTCGTCCTGGGCAGACCAGCCGATACCCACCCCACGGTCCAGCGGGATGCCCCCGGTCGGCGCCCGGTCGAGCGCGACCACCGGCGCCGCGTCCTCCTCGGCATTGATCACGTATGACCTTGAGTACCGGACTTCACTGCCCTCGAAGAGCACGAGCCGCCACGTCCCTTCGCCCCCGACGGTCAGGCCTGTGCGGACGTCCCGTCCGTCGATGAGGGTGGCATCCTTCATCTCCTGCCCGGTGACTTCGAGCGCGACCGCGTCGTAGCGACCTGCAGTCCGTGCGGAGATCTGGACCTCCGTGCCGGGCGGCGCATGGATGGCCCCGTCGGAGTTGGGGACCTCCACCGGTTCGATCCCGGTGTAGTCCGGGAAGACGTACCGCAGGGTGATGTCGCCGACCACGGCCTCCTGGTCGGCCACCACAGCGGAGGCCGACTGCATGCGGGCCGCAGCGGCGCTCTCGCCAGAAGCCACGGCGAGGGCATCCAGCGGGCCGACCGGGAGGAACAGCTCGAATCCGAGCAGCGCAGCCACTGCCAGCATGAGCATGCCGGCGGTTCGCGTAACCGGGCGGGATGGATGGACCTCTCGGCTGGGCACCCCATCGAGCAGGTCGGCTGCAGAGGACGACGCCCGCTCGAGGAGGACCTTCGAGACGCCCATCGGCGCAGGCTTGGCGCCCGGCGCCGAAGCGACGCCGCGGTCGAGCGCCGCGAGCAGCCGCCCCTGCAGGGCCGGTCGGAGCGACTCCACCCGGCGAGCCTGCACCCGGACATCGCCGGCATCGCGCCATCGGAACACGGCGGGCAGCGCGAGGGCGAGGATGAGGGTGGCGACCAGGAAGAAGATCGTGGCCCCGAGACCGCGCTGCTGCTCCACGCCGGCCGAGTACAACCCCGCAAGCAGCGCCAGGGACGCGCCCACTGCCACTCCGGCCTGCAGCACCGCGCGGAGTCCCAGGAACCGCCGCTCGCGCATGACGAGCGTGTCAAGGGAGCGGCGGATGCGGGAAAGTGGCTCGGACATCGTTCTCCGGCGAGGCAACACCGACCGGCGCGGCGGGCGTCCCATCGGACACACCCACCTCGGTGACCCCGCAGCAGGTGCGCGCACCCACATCGAGGACGAGACAGGCATACCCCGAGCGTGGGTCGTCCACCACGGCACGGGGCTGCAGTTCATACAGGTGGCCAAGGCGGACGGCACGGTCCCGGACGCCGCGACTCGACCAACGCCAGTCCTGGACATCCGCGCACCACCGCAGGCATCCCTGCGGACCCCGGAGCGCGCGTGCTTCTTCGGGGTCGAGCAGATTGAAGTGGGACGCAAAGGGCGGAGTCGCGACACGCGGGTCCTCCGCCACCCAGCCACACTCCGCGCCGTCCCGGGTGCGGGCCTCCGTCGCGGACCAACGCGGCAGCTGTTCCCAAGGAGCATCGCCAAGCAGGCCCGCGTGGGCCTCTTCGGAGCCGTAGAACCTCGTGCGGAGATCGGCCAGACCCATCACCCAGACGAACCCGACCGCCCCAAGGAATGGCGTGCCAACCCGCCAGCCCGCCGGGGCCGCCGCGGCGCCCGCCGCGATGGCCCAGGCCAGAGGCAGCAGGCCCGTAAGGAGATGCCGGTCTCCCAGGTCGTCGAACGAGGCCATCAGCAGGTGGTTGACCAGGAACCCGAGCGCCATCGCAAGGGATGTCGCGGGCCATCGGCGGGCGGCGACTGCACACCCGAGGCATCCGAGGGACAGCCCCACGGCCGCGTACCGGGGAAGATGAAGGTCCAGGAGTCGCCAGTTGACCGAGAACGAGAGAAGCCGTTCGCCTGCCCCTGGGACTTCCCCCGGGTACACCAGCGGTGCCGCGGCCGCGGCCGCGCGCCCCACCCCAGCACCCAAGGGTAGGAACAGCGCCACGCGGTCCCGGGCCATGGCGGACCAGCCCAGACCGGACGGCTTCCGGAGCAGGACGAGCAGAAAGGCTGGGAGGCCAATGATGGCCGCATCCAGTCGGGTCGCAGCCGTGAGGGCCCACAGACCGGCTCCGAGCCACGCGATGGAACGAGGGGCACGCCGGCTGCCGGAGATGACGGCGCCACACCAGAGCACGCCGGCGCCCAGGGTCCACGGCACGATCACGTTGTACGCGCTGCTGGACCAGGCGGCGTGGACCGGGTGCAGCGCGACCACCAGCCCTGCAGCCAGGCCCGCGC
>JAYYRS010000127.1:0-12416 GCA_036126975.1 Myxococcota bacterium | reverse complement strand
CACGGCACGCGTCGGCGACCTCGTCTGGATCCGCACGGGATGAGGCGACCCTCGGACCCATCATGACCATGCAACGACATCGATTCCCCACGATGGCATCCACTCACGCTACCCTCGCCTGATGAACCCGAACCGCCGCGCCTTCCTGCCGCCACTGGTTCTGCTGCTTGCGCTCGGTGGCTGCAGCGACGACTTCGGCGACCCACGGACACTGCAGGACACGGGCACGGCTCGGTCGCTTCCTGCGTGCCCCATCACGGTCGATGCAACCTGGCCCACGAACGACAGCATCGACCACTACTATCGGGACCCGGTCGAATTCTGGCTCTCCGATCCCGACCCGACCGCTGCAGTCGTCGCGCCAGTCCCTGGGACCACGGCCGTTCACGAGGACGGCCACATGCTGCAGTTCACCCCGGCCGAGACCCTGGAGCCCGACGCGCCCTACACGTTCGATCTGGAGTACTGCGGCGGTCGACCGAGCTTGTCCTTCCGGACATCGCCCGCCGGGCTTCCACTCGCCGACACCGACGAGCTGGTGGGCAAGGTCTGGCTCATCGACCTGGGTGCGGGACGATTCACCGAGGGCGAGCCCGTCGGGGCCCTCCTCAACGGGATCTTCGGACGCGCCCTTCTCCTCGGCGTCGTCGCTTCAGACGATGGGGTCCTGTCCATTCGTGGCGGCATCAGCACGGACGAATTCCGATCCGGCCCGATCGAGCAGGACGTGTGCTTCCGAACGGTGAATCTCGAGCTGCCCGGTTCAGAGATGCCCGACTTCCGCTTCGAGGTCCAGGGCTTCAGCTTTGCGTCCTACGACGCCGAGCTGACCCTGGCGAACGTCTCCGTGGTCGGGACGGTGCACCCCGAAGGCACCGCGCTGGATGGGGTGCGCTGGTCGGTTGCGGTGAGCGGCTCGGAGCTCGCAGAGCTCATCCCCGGCGTGGAGACCGCCGCCGCTGCGTGCGAGTTCGCATCCGACCTTGGCGTCGACTGCACGGCGTGCCCCGACGGGTCGGGAGAGGCCTGCATCGTCATCGCGGCCGACCGCATGCAGGCTCGCGCCGTGAGCACTGCGCTCGTGGAGATCACGGAAGCCGATGAGGCAGACGACTGCGAGCGGTAGCGAGGCACCGCATCGGGGCTGGGCTACGGCCCGGACCTGACCGTCTCGTCCCCGCGCCCGGGCTCCATCCACCCGCAACCCCTGCCTGTGCGGGCCCCTGGCGCGTGCTCCGTCCTATTGACAAGTCGACCTGATTTCTCATGCAAACTGATCAGGGATCGATCACAAACCAACTTGATCGCTGAAAATCAATCCGCAGAAGTTGCGAACAGGATTTCCCATGGACCCCGAATTCTGGCGCGAGAAGTGGAACAAATCCCAGACAGGCTTCCACATGGAGCAACCCCACCCGGACCTGCTGGCCGAGGCGGGAGCCTTCCTCTCCCATGGGCCACACCGCGTGCTCGTTCCCCTCTGTGGAAAGACCCATGACCTCGCGTGGCTGGCGGCGCGGGGTCATGAGGTGGTCGGCGTGGAGCTCGTGCGCGCGGCCATCGAGCAGTTCCACGCCGAGCACCAGCGCCAGACCCGTCTCCGGGAGCACGACGCGGGCATCTCCTTCGAGAGTGCGAGCCTGACGGTCCACTGCTGCAATGTTCTCGGTCTCACCCCTGCGCGTGTCGGCACGTTCGATCGCATCTGGGACCGCGCGGCCATGGTGGCGCTCGACCCCGCCCGGCGCACCTTGTACACACGCGTCCTGCGTTCCCTGCTCAAACCGGGCGGTCAGATCCTGCTGAACACGTTCGTCTACGACCAGACCCAGATGCCGGGTCCACCGCACTCGATCACCGAGGAGGAGGTGCGAGCGCACTACGGCACGGCCCGGGTCGACGTCCTCCGCCGAGGGACACCGGTCACGGAGGGCAAGTTCCGGGAACGCGGTGTCACGGAGTGGCGAACCGACCTGTATCGGATCACCCTGACCGAATGACCCATCCGGTGCATGGCCGGATGACCTCGTCGGCGAGCGCCGGCGCCATTCCGCCTCGGGGCGCCTCGGCACCGGTGCACGGCGCACGGCGCGGGCCGTCGCGCTACGGTGCTGCGCCCGAGGACCCCGTGAAGCGCGTTTCCATCATCGTACCGGCGTTCAACGAGCGTCCGACCCTGCGAACGGTACTGGCTCGTCTTCTGGCAGTGGACCTGCGTCCGCTCGGACTCGACAAGGAAATCATCGTCATCGATGACGGCTCGACAGATGGAACCCGCGCCCAGGTCATGGCGCTCGCCGGCCACTGGCGGGATGTCATGCGGCCCGCCCTGCAGCGCGAAGGCATCGACGCCCGACATGCATTCCAGCGAGCGAGCATCACCGGCATCCTGCACGCGGAGAATCAGGGCAAGGCGGCCGCCCTGCGGACCGGATTCGCGGCGGCGACGGGTGACTGCGTCATCGTTCAGGATGCAGACCTCGAGTACGATCCCACGGACATCCCCCGGCTGCTTCGTCCGATCGTGGAGGGCTATGCAGACGTGGTCTACGGGAGCCGCTTCGCAGCCACGGAGCGCCGCGCGCTCCGGTACTGGCATGCCTGGGGCAACAAGTTCATCACGACGGTCGTGAACATGGCCGCGAACCTCGAACTCACGGACGTCGAGACCTGCTACAAGGCCCTCCGCCGAGAGGTGCTGGACGAACTGACCATCGAGTCGGAGCGCTTCGGCATCGAGGTCGAGCTGACGATCAAGCTCGCCCGGATGCGCTGTCGCGTCTACGAGGTGCCCATCCGGTACCACGGACGCAGCTACGACCAGGGGAAGAAGATCACCAGTCGCGACTGGGTCGAGGCGATGTGGCTCACAGCCCGCTTCGGTCTCGCGCCGGACGAGGTCTCCGGCCCCGCACCGGGCGATTCCATCCGCATGCTGCGGAGCATGCGCGCCCATGACGAAGCCCTCGCCCGTTCGGTCCGCCCGTGGCTTGGCGAATGCGTCGTGGAGGTCCGCTCGGGCCAGGGCAACCTGACCGCCATGCTCATTGGCGGACGGCAACTGCTCGCCACGGATCCCCGTCCCCAGGTCGCGACCCGCCTGCGAGAGCGCTTCCGGGGCTACGACAACGTCTCGGCTCTGGCATGGGATGGACTCGGGCCGCTGCCCTGGACCCCACCCGCCGGAGAACCGGGCATCGACACCATCCTCGCCGCGAACGTGCTCGGCATGACAGAGGATCCCGCAGCGCTGATCGCCGGGATGCGTCGGGCCTTCGGGGCGAGGGGTGGACGCATCGTGATCGTCGCACCCGCGTGGCCCGCGATCCGCGGACCGCTCGACGAGCAGGTGGGACATCGACAGCGATTCACCCCAGCCGGGCTGCGCGCGTTGGCCACTGGCGCCGGGCTGCGCGTCGTGCACGAGGGCTGGTTCAACATGCTGGGTCTGCCGGGATGGGCGCTCGGCCGCGCGACCCGCGCCACCCGGATTCCCCGTGTACCCCTCGGGCTCTACAGCCTCGCCAGCCGGCTTGCCCTGCCCGCAGAGCGTGCGCTGGGTGGCCCTCCCATCGGGCTCAGTCGCCTGCTGGTCGCAGAGGTCTGATCCTTCCGGTGATCCCCGCGGCTACTCCATCTCCACACCGCCGCCGGGCGGCGGGGCAGCCTCGAGCTGGAGCCGGATGTCTCCCTGGTCGCCATCCACGAGCACCGGGTTGCGGTCGTACCATCCAGACGGATCCCGGGGGTCCGGACGACCATTTCCATTCTCGTCTGCAAATGCGCCAACCCACACGCGGCCCGCGCTGGTTGAAACGCGGACTTCAAACCGCCCCGGCCGATCGACCGTCGCCTGGGCAACCACGCTCGGTCGCTTCGCGCTGCCCGCTGCGGCCCGCTGGTCTCCATCGAAGACATCGATCCGGATCGGCCCGCCCGACCATCCCTCGACCGCGACCGTTCCGGCCAGGGCCACCGTCGGCCCATCCGCACCCGGGACACCGGGCGCAGGCTGGTCGGGTACACCGGGGGTCGGGGCATCCGGGTCGCCCGGCGCCGGGGCTCCCGGGTCGCCCGGCACCGGGACTCCCGGGTCGCCTGGTGCAGGATCGCTCGGAGCCCCCGGCGCGGGAGCACCGGGCGCGACCGGACTGGGCGCGGCTGCCGCCACGGGTGCCGGCTGCTCTGGCGCAACTGCGCTCGGCGGCGCAGGCTCCGCTGGAGCGGGCGCAGTGCCACCGCCCTCCATCTCGGCCGCACGGTCGAGAATGGGGTCCTGCCCGGAACAGGCCAGGAGCATCGTCATGATGGCAAAGGAGATGAGGCGCATCGGGTCCCGCCGGAGTTCCATGAGGAGAGACCCGGGTCATACCAGAAAGCCCGTGGTAGATTGCAAGTGACCTGACAGCTGACCACGGCGTTCTCACCAGATGCGGGCCTCTCGCCTGCCTCCGACCGCCGCCACCCCGCACGCGCGGAGCTCCCGGTGTCCCTGCCCGCACGCATCGTGAAGGCCGCGCTCAGTCCGGCCATCCTGGGCATGGTGTCGAAGGTCTACATCCCCACGCTGTTTCCTCTCACCTTCCTGATTGCCCTGACGGCGATGTGGATGGACGGAGTTCTTGGATTCGGCAGCGGGTTTCTTCCCTCACCGGCCAACTACGCCATCGCCGCGGCCAGCTTCGTTCTCGGCGGAATCGCGTGGATCGTCACCTACGAGCAGCTCGTTCACATGGGTGATGGGTCTCCGAGCCCCGTCGCGGGTCGGACCCGGAAGCTGGTCATTCGTGGCATCTACGCACACTCGCGGAACCCGAGCCTCTTCGGGAAGACCCTTGGCGTGCTCAGCGTGGGTTTCGCACTCAACTCACTCTCGTTCTGTGCGATCCTCGTGCCGACCCTGCTCGTCCTCTCCCTGATCGAGAAGGTCATCCGCCAGGAACCGCAGCTCGTCGAGGTCTTCGGACCTGACTACGAGCGCTATCGCCGCGAAGTACCGCTTTTCATTCCCTGGAAGCTCTTCCTCCCTGGATCCCGCAAGGGTAGGGCATAGAGAAGAATCCCGATCGATCCGCCGCCACGCCTGGAGGCACCATGGACATCACCCTCGTCAACCCACCCGAGAAGCTCCGCGTCTGGGCTGGGATCCCGAAGGCCCACGCCCACGGCGTGTACTGCTTTCCACCCCTGGGCCTCATGTACATCCAGGCAGCGATCGAGAAGCGGTCGCACTACAAGGCCGAGATCTGTGACCCGGTGGTCGACGACCTCGACTACCCCGACTTCGAGGAGATGCTGCGGCGGTTCCCGCTCGACCTGGTCGGCGTCAGCACCTACACGCACTCGCTGCCGGACGTGCAGATGACCGTGAACCTCATCCGGAAGATCAACCCCGGCGCGACCATCGTGCTCGGCGGGCCACACTGCGCGATGTTCCCGGACTACGCGATCCAGCTCCAGGGTGCCGACATCATCGTCACCGGAGACGGCGAAGACGCCTTCATGGACATCGTGAAACGCTACGACAGCGGCTCCAAGACCTTCGAAGGCATCGCCGGCGTCTGGTGGAAGCAGGCAGACGGCGAGATCATCAAGAACCCGGAGCGGCCGAGCACCAAGGACCTCACAGCCTATCCCTGGCCGGACCGGAGCCGGTCCCGGTTCAAGGACTACTACCTGCCGGGCACGAAGCAGCCGATGGTCACGACCGCCATCACCAGCCGTGGCTGTCCGCACAGCTGTCCGTTCTGCCTGACCTACAAGAAGCAGTACCGGATCCGCGACATCGACGACATCCTCGACGAGATGGAACACTGCCTCTCCCTGGGCATCACCGAGACCCACTTCATCGACGATCTGTTCACCCCCAACAGCCAGTGGGTCCTGCGATTCTGCGACGCCATCGAACGCCGTGGCCTCCACTTCAACTGGGGCTACAAGACCACCATCGCCGGAACGACCCGCGAACAGATCCGCCGCTGCGCGGAGACCGGCTGTTCCAAGATCCACTTCGGCGTCGAGTCTGCCAACAACGAAGGACTGGACGCATGGGGCAAGCACTGCGACACCGATGATGTGCATCGGGTCTTCAAATGGTGCCGCGAAGAAGGCGTGCGCTCCGTGGCGTACATCATGCTTGCTGGCCCCCATGAGCGCACGCTCGACGAAGCCGTCAAGAACGTCGACGAGATGATCAAGCTCGATGCCGACTTCGCCGTCTTCGCCGTCTTCTCCCCCTACCCAGGGACCGACTCCTTCGCCGACGGCGCGAAGATGGGACTCTACGAGGCCGACTGCTGGGACCGCATGATGAAGGATCCCCTCTGCGGCGTCGAGGTTCCGGTCTGCTGGGAAGAGCACCTCGACCGCGCGGAGATCCTGGACCTGCTCAAGATCGCGCACCGGAAGTTCTACGCGCGGCCGAAGTTCCTGGCGCGACAGGTCCTGGGGCTCGAGACCGGCTCGGAGTTCAAGCGACTCGCCCAGGGCGCCCTGTCCCTTGTGAAGCTGGAGCTGCTCAACGCGACCAGCCGCACCGCACCGGTGTAGCGGGAGCCGGGCCGGGGAGCCCCCACCCGCTCCGACGCCGCCCGCGGCCGACCGACGCGATCAGAGTTCCAGGCACCGCAGCGCTGAGAATGCGGTCGGGTCGTGACCCCACACATAGCAGCGCCCATCGCCTCCCTGGTCCGGATCGGACTCCAAGAGCCAGGTCACAGACCCCGCATCGTCAGCCCGCAGCAGGCTGCTGCCCGGCGCGAGCGCCATCGGGTCGCCGCCGTAGGAGAGATGGGTCGTGGCCCGCTCCAGCGGCTGGCATGCCGACTGCCAGGACCCCGCGACCTGCGCTCCGGTATGACAGTCCGCGAGGAAGGCGTAGGGGTCGGTGCGGTCAGCCGTGCGCGCGACGCCGAGCAACCATCCGCCCGCCCCGCCTCGGATGTTGACGTCCACGCCGGACGGTCCGAAGACGGTCTGGACCTCCGGCGGACCCGCGCCAATGCGCTTTGCGGCCATACGCTCGGGCTCCGCGCTCTCGTCCCAGTCGTAATCGCCGGAATCCGAACCCCATGGCCGCCCGCCCTCGGTGATGGAGAACTCCCAGTCTCCGTCCTCGCCGGCGTCATAGCCATCGATGATGAACACATAGGTCTGGCCGGCTGTCGCCGCGAACGTGATCGCGGAATCGAGATCCTCCCCGCCATCGACGTAGCACGCGAGGACCTCGCCGCTGCAACCGCCTTCGATCAGGGTGAGCAGTGTGTCGAACCGAGAGCCCCGGGTGTATCCCGTGTAGGTGCCGGAACTCGGCGCCACCCAGGCAAGGCTGACGTCTGGGGCGCCCCCCCATCCGGAGTCTTCCACCGAATCCGGGGCCGACCCGCAGCGCCCCCAGTCGTTGTCTGCGCCGCGCGTCGAGCCCGTCGCGATTCCGTCTCCGACAGCGCTGCCCAGGCTCACCTGGGGACACGGACCGGAATAGACGGCGGCGTCATCTTCGTCTTCGTCCTCGGACTTGTCGCCACACGCAGCGAGCACACAGAAGCTGAAGGGGATCAAGAGAAGCTCAGCACGCGTCATGGGACCTCCGGAGAGGCTGCATCATACCGGAAAGCGCATTTCGACCGCCAGTTCGGTCGCCGCCACCCGACCCGGAGCCTCCCTGGAGAAGGCTGGGCCCAGCGGCCCGGGTCAGAAGTCGTAGGCGACCGCACCGCCGGCGGTGTTGATGGTGATGGTCCCTGTCGATTGCTGGTACGCGTCCTGCCACGCCTGCTTGAGCGGTGAGAGGTCGAAGGCCAGCGTCTGTGTCTCGACCGCCTCGCAGGTGTCGCCGTTGGCGTCATGCCAGATCTCGATGCGGACCTGAACCGGTTCGCTCTCGGCGAATGCCCCGTCCCAGCAGATCTGGAACTCGTGCATGGCACAGCCGCCGCTGTACGACGCCTCCATGGTGAGTTCGTCGCCCGACACTGCTGGCGCGCCAAGCTCGGTGCTGGCTCCCTCTGAGGCCCTGCAGTCGGAGTAGGCTTCCGGAACCGGGATGTCACTGCTGCCCGAGTCCGGAAACGGGATGTCACTGGCGCTCGAGCGGCCCCGAAGGTTGTACTCGGCGCTCTCGTCAACACCGCAGCCGGCGACCGCAGAAACGAGTGCGGGGGCCAGCGCCCAGGCGGGTCGGTTCATGGTGTTCTCCCTGCCGTGCGCCGGTACCGTGCCACAGGGGCGAGCAGACTGCGAGCGGCCCGGCGCGGCCTGCCCGCTCCGTCGCCACCATGCGCCCGTGCCAGGGACGCGGAAGAACCGTTAGCAAGACGACATGCGTCCCAGTTCCCTGCTCCTTGTCTCGTTGACCGCGATCGCTCCACAGGCCGTCGCCCAGGACGACCCGGAGGCGATCCGGACCAGCAAGTGGCTCGTCCGGGTCGCGCGGATGGAAGGTGCGAGCGTCAACGTGGAAGAGGCGGCTTCCGCGATCCAACGGACCGCTACGGAGATTGCGGATGGCGGACGGCTCCGCGCACTCAGCGCACTGAAGGCAGACGCAGCGCACCACGACCGCCGCATCATCTCTGCCCGGCTCGCCGCCCAGGTCCTCGACGACCTTGACTGAGGATGCCAGTCCCGGTGGGAAACCCATCCCGGTGCCCCCGTGGTTCAAGGCCGGCGTGATGTTCGGCAGCGCAGCGCTGGGTTTTCTCGGCGCCGAGCTGGTGGTTCGCGCCGGGTCCGGTGGCGCGCTCCCGCACCTGCGCCTGTTCGTGCAACAGGGGGAGAGGATCGGTCTGGAGGCCGGAGGGTGCGCAGACGTCCGCCATGCGGCCGGGCACGAGTTCACGGTGTGCGCAGACGCCCGGGGGCACCGGACCCCCAGCGCAGCTGCCGGTGCATGGCTGGTGGTCGGTGACTCCCAGGTGCTCGGGATGGGCGTCGACGGCGCGCAGTCCTTTCCTGCCCTCAACGGCTGGACCAACGCCGGCGTTCCGGGTCATGGTGTCGGGGATGCCCTCCGGGTCGCCGAAACGCAGATCGAGACAGCGCCGCCCGCGGGACTGGTCGTGGTCGTCAACCAGGCCAACGACTGGGACGAGGCACTCGTGCCCGCCAGCGAGCGATACCGGGTCGCGGGAGGGCTCCTGCTGCGCGCCGAAACCGCCTCGGCACTGGGGGAGACCTTCTGGAACAGTCCGCTGTCCCACCTCCACCTGCTGTCCTACGTGGCCCTGCTCGCGAGCGCACCGCGCGTCGCTGCGGATGCTGCACCCCCGGCGTGGATGGCGAACCCCACATCCCAGGCTGGTGCCTCCGCCGCCCTCGCCGACGCGATCCGTTCGTTCTCCGAGCGCCACCCCGGGCTGTCCGTCGTAGCGGCGTTCCTTCCGGTCGACGTCGCAACGGACGAACAGCGGGTACCATCTTCACCGTTCGGGCGGTACGTTGCTCACACGTCTCCGGCACCCTGGGAGGACCACACCTTGCGCGACCAGATCCGCGACGCCCTGTCCGACACGCAGGTCCGGTTCGTCGACCTGGGGGAAGCCCTTCGGGCGACCCCCCATGCCTTCCTCGACGCGGACTACCATCTCTCGCCGGCGGGCCATGAAGCGGTGGCGGCCCACCTGCGCGAGGCGACCCGGTGAGTGAGGCCATCCCGCTGTTCGATCGTCCTCTCTGGGCCCTGTCCTGGTTGATCTGGAGGGTGGTCCCCGGGCGCGCATCGACGAAGATGGCCGGCTTCTCCCACACGGAGCAGGGGAGTGGACTCGACATGCTGGTCGCCGTCGAGCAGACCGAGCGCCGCGACCTTCGCCGGAAGTACTACCGCCATGCCCTCGACGAGTTCCGGCACAGTCGCATGTTCGCCCAGCGCGCCCGGGCGCTGGCCACCTCGTGGAGCCGCGCGGACGCCGTGCTCCAGGACAGCGGCTTCATCCAGTCGCAGGGAATCAACGACAAGCAATCTCTTTTCGAGGCGCTCGACGAGATCGATTTTCTCGCCTTCGTCTGGGTGCATGAGAAGCAGGGAGCCCGGCAGTTCGCTCTCTATGCCGACCTGCTCAGCGACGACGAGGACACCGCGCTCATGTTCAGCAAGATCGCAAAGGACGAGCGCTTCCACATCGCCTATTCGCGGCAGGAGCTCGACCGATACGCAGCCAAGGGCCAGGCCACGGAGGTCCGCAACGCGGTCCTGCGCGTCCAGGGAAGGCGACTGTGGCAGGGCTGGCTTCGCTTCGGACATGATCTCGGCGCATTCATGTCCGGCCTATGGCTGGGCCTGCTGTACCTCGTCTTCCTGGGCCCCTTCTCGATCATTGCTCGACTCACCGAGCGCGTCGAGGGCGGCCTCCAGGCCGTAGAGCAGGACCGCACTGCGGTCGACCGCGCCCATGAGATGGCCTGACGACCGTGCCCGACTCTCCCTGCTGGATCCTGGGCATTTCCGCCCTCTACCATGACTCTGCGGCCGCACTGCTGCGCGACGGAGAGGTCGTCGCAGCGGTCCAGGAAGAACGTTTCACCCGCATCAAGCACGACGCCAGCCTGCCGCTGCGTGCCGCCATGTGGTGCCTCGAGCACGCGGGAATCGGGGTCGACGACCTCACCCACGTCGTGTTCTACGAGAAGCCGCTGCGCAAGTTGGAGCGCATGGTCGTCAGCCAGGTCCTCACCTTTCCGAAGAGCCTCAAGGCCTTCCGCGTCGGCGCGCTCAACCATCTGGGCGACCGCCTCTGGGTCGGCTCCCGCATCTGCAAGGAACTGGGCATCACGCCCGAGAAGCTGCTCTTCTGCGAACATCATCTCAGTCACGCGGCGAGCGCCTTCTACGGGTCCGGGGAGCCGGAGGCCGCCGTGCTCGTAGCGGATGGCGTCGGCGAGTGGGCGACAACGAGCATCTGGCATGGCGGAGCGGACGGGCTCACGCCGATGTCAGAGGTCCGGTTCCCCCACTCGTTGGGTCTCACCTACTCCGCGTTCACGGCATTCCTCGGGTTCCGCGTCAACAACGGAGAGTACAAGGTGATGGGCATGGCGCCCTACGGCACGCCTCGCTTCGTCGAGGAGGTCCGTCAGGTCGTCGACGGCGTCGAAGGCGGTGGATTCGCCGTCAATCTCCACCGCGTCACGTGGCATCATTCGGCCACCGACTCCTACGGTCCCGGCTTCGAGGCGCTGTTCGGACGCCCTCGTCATCCCGACGAGCCCCTGGACTTCTCCACAGCAGAAGGCCGCCGCTGGGCAGACATCGCGGCCAGCATCCAGCATGTCACAGAGGCCCTGCTTCTGGATCTCGCCGTGACGGCACGCGAACAGACCGGCTGCGAAGCCCTCTGCATGGCAGGCGGAGTGGCACTCAACTCGGTCGCGAACACACACATTGCCGCGAAGGGACCCTTCGACCGGGTGCACGTGCATCCGGCTGCAGGCGACGCGGGCGGAGCCGTCGGCGCGGCGTGGTGGGCCTGGCGGGAGGTGGTCGGCGGAAACGGCTGCACCGGCCTGCGACCAGACCTCGGTCCCCGCATCCAGGAACGGCATACCCAAGACCTTCTCGACGATCTCAATATTGCCTGGCAGCGTCTGGGAGACGACGAACTCATCGAAACCGTGGCGAACGACCTCGCGGCCGGTCGTGTGGTGGGCTGGGTCCAGGGTGGCGCCGAATGGGGCCCGCGCGCGCTGGGTTTCCGGAGCATCCTCGCTGATCCACGCGGCCCTGCCCAGCGGGATCGGGTCAACGCAACCATCAAGTTCCGAGAGAGCTTCCGGCCTTTTGCACCCGCCGTTCCCGCCGAACGGCTCGCCGACCGCTTCACGGCACCGGCCGCCGCTACCAGTCTGCTTCCATGGATGCTGGCTGTGGTCCCCGTGAGAGACCATGCCGCCGTCGAGCTCGGCGCCGTGACCCACGTGGACGGCTCCGCGCGCGTCCAGGCGGTCCACGCCGAGACGAACCCCCGGTTTCATGCGCTGCTGCATGCCTTCGGCGAGAAGACCGGCACGCCGGTGCTGCTCAACACCAGCTTCAATCTCAAAGGCGAGCCGATCGTCAACACCGCCGTCGATGCGCTCGCGACCTTCGACCGGTCGGGGCTGGACGTCCTGGTGTTGGGCAATCTTCGCATCGAGAAGCCGGCCCGCTGACCGGCGAGGCCATGGCCGGAACCGGGACTTCCCAGGCGGCGAAGCCGGGCTGGGATAAGCTGCCGTCCTGCCCGCCCGGAGCCTGCGTGCGCCCCGACGACTCGATGCTGATGGCGATGCGATTCGCAGTCCTTCGCGACCTCTTTACGATGCTGGGGGCGAGCAAGCGGTGGTGGCTCGCGCCGCTGCTGGTCGTTCTGGTCGTGCTCGGGCTGGCTCTCGCTGGACTGCAGGCCGTGTCCTACCTCTCGCCATTCATCTACGCGGTG
>JAYYRS010000126.1:0-3347 GCA_036126975.1 Myxococcota bacterium | reverse complement strand
CCACCCAGCCGAGGCGGACGGATCCGAGGGTCCCGGCGAGCCCGGCCCAGTCCACGCCGCGGGCGAACACCGCAAGTGCAACGGCGCTGACCAGGAACCCGAGTGCGGCGGCGAGGTGCCGTCGGTGCATGTGCTCTCCAGCCTTCGAAGCGTACCCCAGGCCACCCGTCCGGCCGTGCGTGGCACCCCCAGATGCGCTGCGCTACCTTGCCGGCCGACTGGACACCTGCCTGGGAGACTCCGTGTACGACCGCAATGCGAACCTCGACCGCCGCATCGACGTGGCTGGCCTCGGAAACGCCCTCGTGGACGCCCTCGTGGTCATGGATGACCGTGACTTCCTCGCCCGTCACGGCTTCACGCGCGGGCACATGACGCCCGTGGACCATGCGCAGTGGCAGACGGCCTTCGAGGAGGTCGAGCGGCACGGCGTGGAGATCCAGTCCGGGGGTTCGTGCGCGAACTCCATCGCTGCTCTGGGCTTGATGGGTGCGACCAGCACCTACTGCGGGCAGGTCGGCGATGACCCCTTCGGTTCGCTGTATGCATCCCGGATGCGGGAGGCTTGCGGCGAGACCGCGCTGAAGCGGACACGGGATCACAACACGGGGAAATGCCTGAGCATCATCTCTTCGGAGGACGCAGAGCGAACCATGCTGACGGACCTCGGCGCAGCCGTCACGATGGATGGGCTTGGCGACTTCGCCGATGTCATCCGTCGCAGCAAGGTGCTGCACCTGACGGGCTACCTGCTTCTGGGAGAGCCCATGGCAAGCCGGGCGATGGAGGCCGTCGCCGTTGCGGCCCAGGAGCAGATCCCCATCTCGCTCGATGTGGCCGACCCCTTCGTCGTGGGCGTGACCCGGGACGCGATGTGGGAACTCATCGAGGAGTTCGCAGACATCGTCTTCTGCAATGAGGAGGAGGCCAAGGCGCTGTGCGGTGTGGAGAACGCCGAAGACGCCATGATGTCGCTCGGTGAGGCCTGCGAGACCGTGGTGGTGAAGCTGGGTGCGCGCGGTGCGGTGGTCCGCAGTGGTGGGCGGGACCACCGGATCGGCATCCACGCCTGCGACGCCAAGGACACGACCGGGGCGGGCGATGCATTCGCGGCGGGATTCCTGTATGGATACGTGCATGGATGGGACCCCGTGAGGGCCGGGGACCTGGGCGCGCGCATCGCGTCCGCCACCGTCGCGCAGGTGGGGGCTGTCGTCCGGGACCGCGACCAGCTCGCGGCTGCTGTCGCTGCCGCCCGGGGCTGACGTCCGGAGCGTCCCCGCCCATCGGAGGCCCACCCCGTGCTGCCGCTCTTCCTCAATGCCCTTGTCTTCGGTCTCCTGGCCGTCGGGATCGTCTTCGCGGCGCCGGCCGGGCGTTGGCGTGGGGCGGTGGCGCTGGGGGTCGCCGGCATCGGGTCCGTCACGGGGTTCGTGATGGGCGTGATGGTGCCTGAAGATGTAGTGCGATTGCCCATTGATACTGGATTGTCGACAACGCTGGGCCTGGTGCTGGGTCAGGCTCTCCTGGGCGTCGCCGTGGTCGCGGCCGGGCGGCCGTGGCTTCCGGGCCCAGCCATCGTCGTGGCGCCCATCACCGGTGCGCTGATCGGCGAGATCGGCGCGGCGGTGGTCCTCGCCGGTTCGACAGAAAACCGGGCCGCGAAGGTGCGACTGGCACTCGCCGCGGCGGCGGGCGGCATGCTGGGTCGCGTCGGGGATCCGGCGTTGCTCAGCATCGCCCCGGATGGCAGCACCGTTGCGCAAATTGCACCCCTCGCGCTCGTCGCGCTCATGGCGGCACGTCCTCGGCCAACCGACCTCGCCGGCGCCCGCGATGGAGACCGGATGGTGACCGGGATCGCCCTGTCAGCGGGACTGGTTGCGCTGGTGCCGGGGCTGGCCCTGCCTGGCGTCTGGGGCGGCGCTGCGCTCCTCGGCCTTGTCGCACTGGCGCGGCGACGCCAGGGGCGTCCAGGCAGGTTGGACCCGAATCCGCTGCTCTGGGTCCTCGGCGCCTCCGTGCTGGTCCTGGTCGCGACGGCCGCGGGGACCCCGATGGTGATCTCTCTCGGGATCGAAGAGGTCCAGAACGCCTTCATGGCTTTCGGCCCCGCCGCGTTCTTCGGTGCGGGCGCCGGGTTCTCGGCGCTGATCGGCGGGCATGGCGCGTCCCTGTTTGCGCAGGCGGTGCTCGATCGGTCCGCCGCCCTCAATGTGGCGGGTGCCGTGCCGGCGCTCACCATGGGGCTCGCCGTTGGCGGGCTCGGACCTCTGCTCGCGGTCGGTTCGGTGCGTGCCGGTCTGCTTCGATGGCTGCTGCAGGTCCTCCTGGTGGGCGCAGTGGGCCTCTGGTTGGTCTGACGAGGCAGGGGCCGGGGTCCCATTCCGCCCGGCCTGGGCCGCCTCCACGTTAGAATCCGGTCATGGATGCCCGCAAACCGACGGCTGCCGTCCTCGGCCTCGCCGTCGTACTCACCTTCGCGCTGCTCGGGGCTGCCCCGCCACCGGCGGTGTCTGCCCGAGGCATGGTCGCAGCCGACGAGGCATCCGCAAGTCGTGCCGGTGCCGCGGTCCTCGCGGCGGGCGGCAACGCGGTGGACGCAGCGGTGGCCACGGCGCTCGCGTGCGGCGTGGCGCAGCCCTCCAGTTCGGGGTTGGGCGGCGGCGGGTTCGCCGTAATCGTCACGCCAGACGGGCAGCGCGAGGTCCTGGACTTCCGGGAGGTGGCTCCCGCGGCCGCGACGCCCGACATGTTCGTCCGTGCGACTGCGGAGGATGCGAGCATCCGGGGCGGTCTCGCCGTGGCCGTGCCCGGCGAGGGGCCCGGGCTCGTCGCGCTGCATGCGCGGCACGGTCGTCTGCCGCTGAAGCAGGTCGTCGGCCCGGCGGTGCGCCTTGCGCGCAAGGGTTTTCCCGTCGGGCACCACCTCCACAAGAGCCTCGCGGCGCAGGCAGAGCTGGGGCCGACGCTGTCCAGTCTGCTGTTCGGGCTCTCCGCGGTTCCGCGGCAGGGGACGATGGTGCGAAATCCCGGTCTGGCGCGCACGCTCGGGATGCTTGCGGACACGCGCGGGAAGGCCCTCACCGAAGGCCCCGTAGCGCGGGACATCGTCTCGGCGGTCCGTCGGGCTGGCGGCATGCTGACCGAGCAGGATCTCCGGGACTATGCGCCTCGGAGGCGGACCCCGATTGTCGGCGCGTACCGGGGCTGGACCGTCGTGACCATGCCGCCGCCCAGCTCCGGGGGGGTCGTGCTGGTGCAGGTGCTGTCCGTCCTCGAGACGTTCCGGCCCTCTGAACTCGGTCACAACAGCGCCGATCACGTGCATCTGCTCGCGGAAGCCT
>JAYYRS010000125.1:0-5321 GCA_036126975.1 Myxococcota bacterium | reverse complement strand
GGTTCACCTGCCCGCTGCCCGTGAACTGCGCTTCGACTCCGATGCTCTCGGCCAGCTCGCGCACGATGGCATCTCGCTGGTCCTGGTAGTCGCCCTGCCCGAGATTGGAGCCCGGCTCCGATATCAGGGCATTGAGTCGCGCCACCTGGTCCAGCTTGGTCTGCACGCTGCCCACGGCCGCTGCCAGCTGGTCTTCGATATCGTCGAGTCGGTCTGCCAGCGCGGTTCCCGTTCGCTGGAGGCTCGACGCAAACCGGTCCGCCGTTTCGAGAACGCTCTCGCGCAGCGCCCGGTCAGATGGGTCCGTCGTGAGACGCGCAAGGGAGTCGAAGAATGCGTCGATTGCCTGGGCGGGACCGTTCGGTACGTCCTCGGAGAAATAGGTTTCGAGCTCATACAGCGCCTGGTGCATCGCCGCGGCGTGGCTCTCGTCGCCGATGGACTCCATCAGCCGCTCGTCCACCAGCACGTCTGCATGCCGGGTGAAGCCGTCGAGACTGGCGCCCTGCCCGAAATCGTGGCCCCGAATGTGGACCGGGTCGTTCGTTTCCACCCGCCCCGAGCGTCGCGTGTACCCCTTGGTGTTCGCGTTCGAGACGTTGTGGCTGGTCGTATTGATGAGGCTCGACGAGGTACGGAGCCCCGACCGTCCCACGTTGAGTGTGTGGAGGAGGTTGCTCATCGTGCAGGCCCGCGGATTCGGCCATCAGCGGCATAGGTGGACGCCTTCTGCTCTGGCAGCAGGCGGTCGAAGGTGCCCAGCGCAGCCCCGAGGATCCGCCCGAGCCGATGGTCGAGCTCGGCGAGGTCCACAGCCATCTCGCGCGTGCCGTCGGTTGCCGACCGCTTCAGGTCGTCATCCGTGTATCGCTCGAGCTCGAAGACCAGGTCCTGCCGACGTGCCGTAGCTTCCCGGAGCCCCTCGGCGTCAAGGGACCGTGCAGCCTCGAGCTGGATCTCCGCCAGCTCGATGGAGGCCTGTAGGATGCTCGCAAGGTCTCGCCTCATCACACCTCGGTCAGCAACGAGTCTACCGCGCGGTCGTAGTCTGCGTCAGAACCGAATGACCCCGCGTCGATCTCCGCCCGCGTCAACGCGATGAGCTCTTCTCTGTCCTCGGGGTGGTTGACCACCGTCTCGCGGAGCGACTGGATGAAACGGGCCGTGTCCGAGAGGACGACCTGTTCCTCCTCCGGACTCCTCTTTGTTCCAGCTTCCCGTACACCACCCTGGGCAGGGTCGACCTTGTGGACGGGGAGAGCGCCTTGGATCTTCATGAAGACCTCCGCTTGTCCTTCTCGGACGATCCCTTTCGATGGTTGAGAATCTCGTCGACTTTTTGTACCGCAGCCGGGGTCACGGCGGACAGGTTGGCGCGCCCGAATGGATGATTGACGGAGTTCATTGTCTCCTCCAGCCGAAGGTCTCCGCCGGGTCGATCGCAGCGCCGTGGAGGCGCGCCTCGACGTGGACGTGGGGCCCTGTAGCACGTCCGGTCTGGCCGACCGTTGCAATGGGCTGGCCTACGGCGACGGGCTGCCCCTCCTGCACCAGCAGCCTTTCGCAGTGGGCGTAGACGGTCTCCAGACCGCCGCCATGGTCGACGATGACCACATTTCCGAATCCACCCTTCCGTCCCGCAAACGCCACCGTGCCCGGGCGGACGGGCTGGATGGAGGTGCCCTCGGGCGCTGCGATATCGACCCCATGGTGGGCGCGCTCGTCTCCGTGGAACGGGTCGTGCCTGCGGCCAAATCCCGAGCTGACCCGGCCTCCGACCACTGGCACCTCGCCGGGGAAGAGCGCCCCGAGGCCGTGCTGCTCATGGCCACGGCCAGGGGCCTCGGGAGCGGAACCTGCGACTTCGCCGAGCCGCGCGAGGATGCTCTTTTGGAGCCCGAGCCGGCCGGAATCGGAGATGCGCTTCGCGATCTCCTGGTCGAAGACCTCCGCGAACATGTCCGCGGCCTTGGAGCCGAACAAGCCCCCTTCCGGGAGTGTGTTCCGCATCTCCTTGACCATCATCTGCGCGAGATACGACTCGAACTGCCGCGCGGCCTCCTCCCGGTTCATGCGTCGGGGGTCGGCATGCGGGATGTCCGTGGCGCCGGGTGGCACCAGACCGGCCACGTCCAACGGCTTCATCGGCATGCTGGCCTCCTCATTGCACCACGACGTCAGCCGTCAGTGCGCCGTTGGCGTGCAGTGCCAGGAGAATCTGGATGAGGGCCTGCGGCTTCACGCCCATCTGGTTCAGTGCGTTGACGAGGTCGCCCACGCTCACCCCCTCGACCTGCACGCTGGTGCCGTCGGATTCACGGACGTTGATTCCGGTATTCCGCGTGACGGCAGTCGTGCCCGTGGAAACAGCGGCCGGCTGCGATACGCCGACGACCTGCTGGATCTCGATCTGGAGGTCCCCCTGCACGATGGCCACCGCTCCGAGCTGGGTCCTGCCTCCGACCACCACCGTACCCGTTCGCTCGTTCACGACCACCCGGGAAGGTGCTTCCAGCGCGAAATCGACCTGCTCGACCTCCGAGATGAACTCTGCGACGCGGTCCAGGTAGCGCGCGGGCACGCGGACCCGAAGCGTCGTGTCGTCCACGACGCGCGCAATGTCTTCATCGAACGCGTCATTGATGGCGGTCTTCATCCGCTTGCCGGTCGTGAAATCCGGCTTGTCGATGATCCAGTCGAGGGTCGCGGCCGCCTCGACCTCGAAGCGGTTGGGGTTTTCCCGCTCGACCACGGCTCCCTGGGGCACCCGTGCGGTGGTGGGGTGGTTCTTCTGGACCGACGTTCCGCCCTGGGCCGCCGACACACCGCCCAGGACCAGCGGTCCCTGCGCCGTGGCGAACGTCTCGCCGTTCGGAGCATTCAGCAGCGTGAGCTGGAGGACGCCTCCGCGCAGGCTCATCGCGTCCCCCGATGAACTGACCTGGACGTCGAGCTTCTGTCCCGGACGCGCACTCGCGGGGAGCTGGGCCGTGACCATCACCACCGCGACGTTCCGCGCCATGATCTCGTCGGTACTCACGGTGAAGCCCAGTCCCTGAAGCCGATTGGCCACCGCGCGGATCGTCGCCTCGTTCATCAGCGAGTCGCCGGTCCGATTCAGACCCGTCACGAGCCCGTAGCCGAACAACGAGTTGTCCCGCACACCGTAGACACGGGCGACCTCCTTGACAGACGCGGCCTCGGCAACGGGGCCGCTCATCAAGAGCGCGAGTGGGAGCAGCAACGTCTTCACGGTCTTCCTCGTTCCCGATACGGATTCAGAATGGCCACGCGTGGTCCATGACCCGATGCGCGATTCCCGGCCCCTGCTTGTCGGCGATCACACCCTTGCCATCGAAGCCGATGGTTGCCTTTCCGATCCACTGGCTCTGGACCGTATTGTTGGCCTTGATGTCGCGGGGGCGGACGAGACCGGTCATCACGAGGTACTGGCTTTCGCGATTCGTCCGGATCTCCTTCCAGCCCCAGATCCGGAGATTGCCGTTCGGTTCGACGCTCATCACCTTGCACGTGAGCTTCGCCGCGAACTCGGACTCGCGCCGGGTCTTTCCTTCGCCAGAGAAGTCGGAGCCGCTGGTCACCGAAAGGCCGATCTCTCCCCCCATGTCGGGGTTCGCCCGCGTGATGGCCGTCGTCAGACCGAAGAGACTGCCGATCCCTCCCCCGACGTTTGACTCCCGGCCGGTCTCGGTGTCGGCGAGCGCCTCGGCCAGCATCTCCTCGTCGATATCCACCGTGATCAGGTCGCCCGGCCGGCGGGCGTTGCCGTCCATGCCAATGAGGACCCGCGTGCGGGATTCGGACCAGAGGCTGCCGGGCGGGGTCGCGCCCGCGGCCGCTGGCGCTTCGCCTTCGTAGCCAGGCGGCGGCGAAGGAGCCGCAGCGACATCAAGGGACACCACCCATCCAGAGAGTGCGATTGCGAACTGGGCGAACCTCCACCTCATCGGGACCCTCCCGCCCGGACCAGTCCGGGTGCTACGAGCGCGCCCGTCATGACCGCGCCTGTCGCGAGGTTCGACACGCGGACCGCCTGACCGACCTCTGCGTCTTCCATCAGGCGCCCGGGTGCCTGGATACGGAGCGCGCCGGCCTCGACCAGCACCGTGACGTCATCTCCCGAGCGGGCATCCGGTGTGGTGCGGACCGAACGGAGCGTCACGGGCTCGCCCGCTGCCAGCGGGACGCGGGCTTCGAGGTCACCATCCGCTGCCGGCGTCACGGGCGTGCCCTGCAGCTGGGACCGGAGCATCCGTCGCTGCGTGATGCCGACGGTCTCTCCGGCCGAGACCGCGACTGCCGCGACCGGTACGTCCATCCACACCTCCACCCGGGGGCGGATGCGGAGCCGGTCACACGACACCCCATCCGGGCGGATGCCCGTCACCGTAACGTCGGACAGCCCCTTCCAGGCCTCGCCACGGGCTGGCACCACCTCTACCCGCGCATCTTCCGGGCACGCCAGGGCTCGGCCCATTCCGAGGAACGGCACCTCCACGGCGGACACGGCAACGCCAAGGTCTGCGGCGGCGCGTGCGCGCACCGAGGCCTCCACGGCAGCCGGCCCGACAGACGCGCGCGCTTCTCCGACCCCGCATGCGAGGCCGGCGACGATGGTCATCGCGAGCGGGAGGCTGCGGTTCAGGACATCCCTCGAGGTGTGGCGCCGGGCCCGGGTGGGCCTATCGCTTGAGCTGGGTCACGGTCTGGAGCATCTCGTCGCTGGCCTCGATGGCCTTCGAGTTGAGCTCGAATGCGCGCTGCGCGACGACCATGTTGATCAGCTCCTCGGCGATGTCGACGTTGCTGGACTCAATGAAGCCCTGCTGGATGTTGACGAATCCATCGCCGGGGTCCATCACCATCTGCTGGCCGGACTCTGGCGTCGCCTGGAACAGGTTGCCCCCGACGGACTGGAGACCGGCGGGGTTGAGGAACTCCACGAGCTGGAGCTGGCCAATGGTCGTCTCCGTGGGGTCGTCCGGGTACGACACCAGCACGGTTCCATCTTCGTTGATCACGACGCGCTCGGCGTCATCCGGCACGAAGATGTTTGGCTGCAGGCTCATGCCGTTCATCGTCACCATCTCGCCATTGGCGTTGACCTGGAACCGCCCGGCACGAGTGAACCGCTGGTTGCCGTTCATGTCCTGCACCTGGAAGAAGCCACGCCCGCCGATCGCGAGGTCGAACTGGCCGCCGGTGTAGGTGAGGTCCCCCGTCGTGAAGTCGCGCTGCATGGCCACGACGCGCGTACCCGTTCCCACCTCGAGGTTGACCGGCCGCTGGTTCTGGAGGTT
>JAYYRS010000124.1:0-3130 GCA_036126975.1 Myxococcota bacterium | reverse complement strand
CTCATCGGTCCGCCCCAGCACCGTCCAGCCGAGCTCCAGCGCACCGCCCAGGAACCGCGCGAGGCCCGGGCTGACCATCCGCGTCACCGGGGGCAAACCGGCGGCGGTGACGATGCCGTTGACCAGGTCCCGTGTCGCCATGGGTTCATCATTGGTGAGGAAGTAGGCCCGCCCCGCACACGCCGCGCCGGCCTGGATGGCCTCCACGGCGAGGACGTGCGCCTCCGCTGCATTGTCGAGGTAGCAACCGTCGACCTTGTTCGTCCCGTCACCGACGAACCGCAGCCTCCCGGCGCGGGCCCGCGCCACGACGCGCTGTGTGAGGTTGGTGTCTCCCGCCCCCCAGACGAGGTGCGGTCGGAGCGCCACCGTCGCGATGCCCTGCCCATTCCGCGCCAGAACGGCTCGCTCCGCGGCCGCCTTCGTTCGCTGGTAGGCGGTCTCGTAGTGGTCCGGGTACGGCACGGTCTCGTCGGCGCCCGCGACGTCTCCGCCACCGTGGACCACGCTGGGCGTGGAGGTGTACACGAAACGCGAGATGCCCGCGTCCGCACAGGCGTCCAGCAGATGGAGCGTACTGTCGAGATTGGCGGGCCGGTAGAGATGGTCGGGACCGAACGAACCCGTGCGGCCTGCGACATGCATCACGGCCTCGCAGTCCGCAACGGCCGCGTCCGCGGCGGAGCGCTGGGACAGGTCGCCCCGCTGCGCTTCGACGCCCAGGGCGTCCAGCGCGGGATGCACGCCGCGGCTCACGGACCGCACCGCATGTCCCCTCGCCTTGAGGATCCGACAGATTGCGAGGCCAAGCGCACCGCCCCCGCCGGTCACAAGGACCTTCATGCGACCTGCCCTGCGGCCCAGGCCGCGAGCGCTGGACGTCCGATCTTGGCGTTGTGACGAATGTCCACCGGGAAGCCGGGGTGGAAGAGGAAGCGCTGGACGCGGGCCGTATGCGCGCGTCCGGCTCCGATTTCGCGGAGTTCTTCTTCGATGACAGCCCTGTCCGCGCCACGGGCGGACTTCTCGAGTTCAACGCACAACACGGGCACCTGGGAACCGGGCCGTCCGACCCCCACGAGCGCAGTGCGGAGCACCTTCGGGTGCGTGTTGAAGCGCACCTCGCACGGCACCGTGAACAGCGGGCCCGCGGCCGTCTGCAGGCGGTGGGACTTCCGCCCGCAGAACCAGAGCCGACCCTCGGCGTCGAAATAGCCGACGTCCCCCATCCGGTGTCGAACGCCGCCCGGCGCGTCTGGATCGCCGATCTTGGCCAGCCGCGTCTGGGCCGGTCGGTTGTGGTACTCGCGCGTCACCATCGGCGACCTCACGACGATCTCGCCAATTTCCCCCTGCGGCAGGCAGAGCCCCTCGTCCCATGTCTCGATCGGATCGTCGTCGATCCCGATGATCCGCACCTCGGCTTCTGCCACGGGGGTGCCCACGCAGACGCCCTCGCCCTGCTTGGTCCGCGCCCAGGTCTCGCCAAGCAGGACATCGCTCGCAATGCTCGCTACCGGGAGGGACTCGGTCGCTCCGTAGGGCGTATGGATATGGGCATCCTCCGGAAGCATTTCCAGCACGCGCTCCATCACGCTCGCCGGCACCGGAGCGCCGGCCGAGATCACCCGCTTCACGGTCGGCAGCGTCACGCCATGCGCGGCGCCATGCCGTCCGAATGCATCCAGCAGGGCGGGCGATCCGAACATGTTGGTGCACCCCCAGTCTTCGATGGCCTCGATGAGCAGCTCCGGGCTGGCATCCGCCGGGCGGGTGAAGTCCATGTCCGGTACGACCGTCGTCATTCCGAGCGCCGGATCGAAGAGGGCAAAGAGCGGAAATGTCGGGAGGTCGATCTCCCCGGGCTGGATGTCGTACGTGCGCCGGATGGCCTCGACCTGCGCCATGAACGTCCGATGCTGGTACACCGCGCCCTTCGGGACCCCTGTCGAGCCGCTGGTGAAGAGCACCGCGGCAACCTCATCGGGGTGGGTCGGGGCCATCTGCCAACCACCGGCCACCTTCTGCCGTCCGGCGCGTCGGACGTCGTCGAGGGTATGTCCACCCCAGAACCATCGGGGCCCGACCGTGACGAGCGTCTTCACGGTGCGCCGACCCCAGCCGAGCACCGCGCGGGCCGCGTGTGCCGCTGGGATTCCGATGAACGCCTCGGGCGCACTCTCACCGATGCATTCCTTGAGGACCTTCGTCCCGATGCCCGGATCGATCAGGACGGGGACCGCCCCCGCCTTGAAGATGCCAAAGGTCAGGGCGAAGAACTCGAGGGACGGCTTCACCATCAGCACGGTCTTGGTGCCACGGGTGATGCCGATGGCCTCGAGACCGGCTGCGATGTGATCGCTCTGCCGATCGAGCTGCCGGAAGGTGTAGTGCACGTAGCTGCGTTTGCCGCGAGCATCCCGCCCCTGGGGAAAGATGATGGCCGGCCTGTGCGGCGCCTCGGCCGCCATGAGCGGGAGCCGGGAGGCGATGTTGCTGTCGGTCTGCGACCCGGTCACGCTCACGCCACCACGGGATGGGCGGCGAAGAAGGCATCGATATGACCGATCACCTCGTCCCGGGCGTCTTCGAGGATGTAGTGGCCGCAGTCGGGGAAGCGATGCACCGACGCGTTCGGCAGCTTCTCCTCCCACACCCGCAGGAAGTGGTGGTCGAAGACGAAGTCCTTGTCTCCCCAGCAGACCAGCGCTGGGGTGTTTCCGAAGTTCGCCGTCAGGGCATCCCCGACGCCTTGCACGGTGTCGTAGCCGGGCTCACCGGGCTCAAGCGGGATGTCCTGCACGAACCGAAGGGTCGCGACCCTGTTCCCAGGGGTGTCGTAGGGAGCGCAATAGGCGTCCGCCGTCCGCTTGTCCATCCTCCTCCGCGTGACGGCCATGTGGGTCGCCCCGCGCGCAAAGGCATTGAACCGTGTCACCAGCATGGCCCCGAGTGCGCTGTCGCGCACCAGGCCGAGCCGCCGCGGGAGCGTCTTGGTGTCGGGGAGACCGAACGCCGCCGTGTTCAGGATGACGAGGCGCGCGATCCGTTCGGGCATGCGGGAGGCGGCCGCCATGCCGATCATGCCCCCCCAGTCATGCACAACCAGCGTAAACGGCCCCTCAGGGAG
>JAYYRS010000123.1:0-8009 GCA_036126975.1 Myxococcota bacterium | reverse complement strand
CTGTACGTCGTCGACTTCGACGGAGGCAACCGTACGCGCGTCACCCGGAACAAAAGCATCAACATCCAGCCCGACTGGGATTCCAGCGGCACACGGATCGCCTTCACGAGCTACATGTCGGGAAATCCGGACATCTACATCGCTGATCTGGCCAAGGGAAAGATTTCCAGGGTCAGCGCGCGGGCCGGCCTCAACACAGGCGCGGCCTGGCATCCCGAGGCCGACAAGCTCGCCGTCACGCTGTCCCGGAACGGGAACCCGGACGTGCATGTCATCGATCCGCGGACGGGCGCGGCGCTCGCACAGCTCACCCGCGGCTCCGGCATCGATACGTCTGCCAGCTGGTCTCCGGACGGCGAACAGGTCGCCTTCGTGAGCGAACGGTCCGGAGGGGCCCAGATCTACGTGGCGCAGGCCGACGGCTCCAATGCTCGGCGCGTGACCTTCGAGGGCGGCCACAACACCGACCCCGCCTGGTCCCCTGATGGCACGAAGATCGCCTACGTAAGCCGCGATGGATCCTTCGACGTGTTCACCGTGGACGTCGCGACGGGCCGCGTCACGCGCATCACGCAGGCGAATGGCGACAATGAGGATCCTAGCTGGTCACCCGATGGCCGGTTCCTGGCCTTCTCGTCGAATCGAACCGGAACGCATCACATCTGGATGGCGACCTCCAACGGCGCGCACCAGGTCCAGCTCACGACCGGCAAGGGTGGTTACACCAACCCCGACTGGTCGCCTGCCCTGCCCTGGTAGCGGTCCGGCCCGACGGGATCAGGAGGCCCACCATGCCCCGCGCGAGCATCGACCTTGGCAGCAACTCAGTCTTGTTGCTCGTCATCGACGACGACGGGAAGGTTCTCCACGATGAGGCCAGGGTGGTCGGGCTCGGCGCGGGGCTGGGCGACCGCGGCCTTCTTCGGCCCGATCGGGAGGAGGCCGCGCTGGCGGCTCTTGTCGACTATGCAGAGACGGCAAGCGGTCTCGGTGTCCATCCATGGGACATCACGACCGCATGGACCAGTTCGGGACGCCGGGCCCTGAACGCGACCGGATTCATCCAGAAGGTCGAAGAAGCGGCCCGCATCCGTCTGCAGGTCATCTCTGGCGACGAGGAGGCACGCCTGACATGGCGTGGAGCGCTTTCCGGACTCCCTCTGCCAGAAGGCCCCGTCGCCGTTGTCGACCTCGGAGGGGGCAGCACGGAGCTGGTGCTGGGTGAAGGCCCGCGGATCGGGAGTCGTGTCAGCCTCGAGCTGGGGTCCGTGCGCCTCACCGAACAGTTCTTCGGCGTGGCTCCCGTCCGCTACAGACCGCAGGACCTCGCCAAGCTCCGGGCGTTCGTTGACGCCGCATTCCAAGGCCACAGCTGGCAGCATCTGCCCCGAGCCTTGGTGGCGGTCGCTGGGACAGCGACCACGCTCGCGGCGATGGAGCTCGGCCTGACCGCCTGGGACCGAGACGTGGTCCACGGGAGCCGGCTGACACGGGCTGCACTCCGCCGACAGATCGACCGCCTGCTCCCGACCGGGCCTCGGGAACGGCGCGAACTCGCTGCCGTAAGCCCAGAGCGAGCCGACTTCCTGCTCGCAGGCGCATGCGTGCTCGAGGCGGCATGCAGCGCCGCCCACAAGGACAGCCTGCGGATTTCCGACAGCGGTGTCCGTCAGGGGCTGCTGCTCGGCCACCGCAGCGGTCGGGCCTAGAGCTCTCCCAACGATAGATGGGCAAGAAATGCTGGCTCGTCGCGGGTCTCGAGTCGCCACGGATTGTAGCCAAAGGCGACCGCCGCCGGTCCGATGGGCGTCACGACCCGCAACCCGGTGCCGAAGCTCGCGCGCAACCACGGGTCGACCGAACGCAATGAAGACGTCGTCGTGACGTCCGCATCGCGGAAGGAGACGTGTCCGAGTTCGTTGAAGATGACCACAGAGGTGCTGTCCAGGTCTTCAAAGCCGAGCACCGGCATGGGCACGCGGAGTTCGGTCTGCAATGACATCAGGGTATCTCCGCCTGTATTGACCCAGTGCGTGCTTGCCGGCCGTACACCGGCCCCCTCGATGACAGGCTCCACCGCGTCCGGGAAGGGAACCTGGGGGCGACCCGTCAGGTTCGCCGGGCCAACGGAGTTCAGCCGAAATCCGCGCAGCGTGCTGCTTCCGCCAAGGTAGAAGCGGTCTTCGACCCCCAGGGTCGAATCTGCGCCAACCGCCCACCCGGCCCCCGCACGGCCCACGAGGTCGAGCACGAGTGGTCCGACACCGATGTACTGCTCGAGGCGACCTTCTCCACGGAGCGTCACCGGTGCATTGATCAGGCCATCATTCGCCTCGATGACGCCCGAGACCACCGTGCCGCGGGTCGGATTGAAACGGTCGTTGCGACGGTCCGCCAGCAATACGAGTCTTGGGCCGGACGTCAGTCGCGTCGCGCTCGGCAACCGCAGGGTGCCGCTCAGGTCCTCGTTGAGGTCCAGATATGACAACCAGGGGTCGCCGGGCACGATGGCTCCTGGATCGACATCGTCCAGACGGCGGATCTGCACGCGGTATCCAAAGGCGCCTTCGAACGCGCCCCGGACCATGCGCAGCGAGACCGACCCCCCCGACCGCTCGAGACGGTAGGCCGGCTCTTGAATTGCCTCGAGCAGGAGGCCCTCCACAACGAGCTCCTGGCCACGGCCCGGGACGTGTGGTGCCTGGTATGTCGCGGCCGCGCGCCAGACCGGCGCGGCCGTGTCCAGTCGCCAGGAGTCCGACAGCCACTGCAAGCCGATCTGACCGAGGAGGGTGAGCTTGTGTCCCCACCCCCCGAGATTGCGGTGCGCTGCCCTCCCTCGGATGCGGACGCCCTGGTCAGTGGCGAGACCGCCACCCGCTTCGAGCAGGATGTTCGGCTTTTCGTCAAGAACGAGAAGCAGGTCCCGGGAGCGGTCGTCGTCGCCCACCAGTTCGGTGTTCACCACACGAAATAGATCCAGCCCATACAGGCCGCTGCGCGTCCGGGCGAGCGCATCCGGCGTGATCGGCTCGCCAACATCGAGCACGACCTCTCGCTCGACGATTCGGCGCCGGCTGCGCCGATTGCCCTGGATGACCACGCTCCGGAGCCGGACCTGCTGACCTGCGCGGATGCGGACCACTGCGCTCACTTCGTGCGCAACCGGGTCGATGGTCGTCTCCACCCGGACGTCCACGTTCAGATACCCCTCCGCCCGGTAGGCCGCGGTGATCTCCCGGCCAAGTTCGTCGAGGGCACCAGGGCTGAATGGAGCATCCTGGAGGTCAGCGCGAGCATCCTGCAGGCGGGCGTCCTCCAGCCCGGTTCCGCCACTCGACTCCAGGGCAATCAGCCGTGTGCGTGGCCCCTCCGCGACCTCCACGGGCAGCAGGACCGAGCGCCCCCGCAACGACAGGCCGATGGTGGGCTCCAGCTCACCAAAGGTCAGGTCTGCATCCAGGAATCCATGTCCCCGATAGAATTCCTGAAGACCCTTGCGCGCCTTTTCGAGGCCCGCGAGGCTGATGATCCCCTCCCCCAGGCCATCGGGGTCCGCCTGTCGCAGCGCGGACTCGATGTACCCGGGGGCAAAGGCCTCTGCGCCACGAACCCGAATGCGACCGACGTTGGTCCGGCGTCCGGGTCGAACGCGGATGGTCAGCACATGCCCGTCCTGGGTCCCCGCAAGCTGCGCATCCACCGCGGCATCGAGATGTCCCTGGGCGTCGTACCAGGCCTGGATGCGTCGTGCGGAATCGGCGGCGGTCCCCCGCGCCATGCGTTCCCCTCCGTGGAACCCCAGGATCTCCGGCAGGGCCGCGCTCCGCGGGGCCTTGCCTCGACGTCCTTCCTGTTCAAGGGAAATCTGCAGCCGAGGACCCGTCTCGACGAGAAGTCGGAGCCGATCCTCATCGGCCTCCGCGCCCGCGAACCAGGTCGCAGTGACCCGCGCCTGAAGCCAGCCCTGCTCGACCAAGCCCTGACGCACGGCCTCGAGAGACCGTTCGTAGTCCGAGCGCACGAACCGGCTCCCCTGGAGTGGCCCCCAAGAAGCCCGCACCCCTTCCGACCGCATCCAGCGCCGCGCCCGTCGCGGTTGAAACCCACAGACCCCATCGTCCGGACAAGCCGCAGATGGGTCGACGCGAGGCCCGACGACGTCAATGGCGCCGTAGCGCCGCGGCTGTCCGGGATTGATCTGCACCGCGAGTGTCCGTCGCCCGCGCTCGTCGGTCACCACCGTCGCACGGGCCTGGGCACGCAACCAGCCCTCCGCGCCCAGTGCGCGCACGACCCGACTCTCGACCTCAGCGATGGCCGTCTCGGCGAAGAAGGCGTCACCAGGGTCGACGCCCACGGCGCCGCGGGCAATCCGACGGCTCGCGCCTGACACACCCCGCAGCACGACACGGTCCACCCTCGGGGGAGTCTTTGCGACATACGAGACGCGCACCGCCTCGACGGGGTCGCCGCCGGCATCGAACAGGGTCCATGGCTCCGCGACCGCCTCCACTGCGCTGAATCGCCCGGCGCGGTAGAGCAATGCAAGGTCCTGGCGGAGTTCGGCCGGCGACAGCGGCTCCCCCTGCCGCACGCGCAACAGTGGCTCGAGGTACTCCGCGGGAAGGCTGCTGCCCTCTGCGGCCTCGAGAGAAACCTGCGCAACCGGCAGCCCGGCATACCAGGTCGCCCCTGGCTCGGACGCCAGGGCGGCCCCAAAGAGCAGCATGGTCGCCAGGAGCGTCAATCGAGCTCCCAGCGAACGTTGAACTCTGCGCCCCAGGCGCCACCAATCGCCAGGCTGCGGCCCAGCTGCTCCGACGCGAAATAGCTCCGCGCGTAGAGACGGTCGGCGAGGCGTTTCTCGACCCCGACGTAGGTGTCACTGAACCGGCTGATGTTCTGCTCCACGATGATCGTGGACCAGTCCAGGTCCTTCTCCGCGATGAGGCGGAAGTCGGACGACACGGAACCCGAGCCCCGCTCCGATGCCCCGCTGACGAGATCAATGCGGTCGGGTCGGAAGTAGCTGCTGAACTCGAAGGACGTGATCCCCTGGCCAATGGTTTCGACCAGCCCGAGCTTCCCAGCGAGGAGGTCGCCCCCCTCGAGGGCAAGAGCCGCAGCAGCGCCGCCATAGCGCTGCAGCTCGTCCCGGGTCATCCCGAACAGCAACAGCGCATTGATATCGGCCTGCGGCAACGCGGGGCTGCTCGATGTGTCGGCCCGCCAGTCGGAGTACGGCCCTCCGATCCGGTAGTCGATCGCGAACTCTTCGTCTCGGGTTCGCACCCGCGTGGCAAGGGCGATGTCGAGCTCCGGATCGAAGGCATACGGATCGATGAACCGGATCTCTCCTCGAATCAGCTCGAACTCGCGCTCCTTCAGATAGACCCGCCCACCAGGCTCGGCCCGGATCTCACCGACCATCCCCGGCCTTGAGGTATCTCCCAGGAATCGGAGTTCGCCAGAGGCCGAGAGGTCCGCGAGATTGTTCCGCACGCGGAGCGTCCGGTCGGCGGTGATGGTCAGGTTCAGGTCGAAGTAATCGTCGGTCGACTCCGCACTTCCACCGGCCAGCGCATCGCCAGACAGCTCGAGCACGGCATCCTCCCATCCGATCCGGTCCGCAAAGAGCATGTCTCGTACAGTGATTCCGCCCGCCAACAACAGGGCGTCGACCGGCCCGTCGAATGTGAGCTCGGCGTCCCCAACCAACGGCGGCAGATAGTCGACGTAGCGAACGCGTGCGTCGCGAAGCGATGCGCGCAGGTCGAAGCGTTCTGGCCTCCAGGAGTCCGCCTCGACCCCACCCTGCAGGTCCCACGTCCCGCCTCCCAGAAGGCCCCTGGCACTGCGCAGTCGGTAGCCATCCCGCTTGGCCACGATTGTCGCATCGATGCCCTCGAAGGCCTCAGGGAACCACTCCCCCTCGACCAGGGCGCCTCGGGTCTGGATCACCACCGTCGGCTCAGGAGCCCCCTTCTGGCCCGCCACGGACACGGAGACCTGCGCGACCCCCTCGGCGCGCGTCATCCCGGGCACGACCGTACGCAAGAGATCGAGATCCAGGTCTCCGCCACCCGTGAGGAAGAGCGTGCCATTGGATGAGCGTCGGCCCCCGAACCCGAGCTGGGTCTCCCCCCCTTCCAGCCGTGCACCCTACAGCAGGTAGTCCTGGTCCTCAAGCTCGAACTGCCAGGGGCCCGTGGAGTGCAGCGCATGCCCTTGCCACGCCACACGCACGCTTTCCGCCGTGGCAGACAGCGTGAGCGGAACCGCCGCGTCCCCAAACGCGCCAGAGGCTTCCGCCGAGCCATCGACGACCGCCGTGATGGCCGACCCATCGGCGCCAGTCGGGTACAGCAGGTGTGCCGGGAACGCATCAAGGTCGGCGTCGAGAGACCACCGGCCCTGGCCCCCGAGCTCCAGGTCCCCTTCGACGTCGAGCTCGGACCCGAAGAGCGTGCCGTAGTAGCGAAGCAGTCCGTCTGCGGAGTCGAAGTACACGGTACTGTCCCCGATTGCCCGGGGCCCGAGCGACGCACCCCGGAGGGTCAGCCGCCCGTGGGGCTCCGGCTCCATGAGGGTTCCCCTCACCCTTGTGTCCAGGGAGGCCGCACCCCGGAGGCGGCCTCCAAGCTGTTCGAGAAGGTCGAACTCCTCCAGGACCATGCCTCCGGTGACCACCTCGATGTCGGTCGCGAAGCCTCTCCCGACGCTGCCTCGAGCGAGCAGCGATTGGGCGCCACGGGCACGCTCCAGCGACAGTTCCTGAAGCATGAACCGGCCCTGGTCCATCCATCCCACCGCCCCGCCGGTATCGAACCGTTCCCCAAAGAGGTCTGCATCCGTCAATGCGAGCTGGACCTCTCCGTCCAGCCGTTCCCAGGGTCCGCGCAACTCCAGACTCCCTTCGACGTCGGCATCCATCCCGGGAACATCGATGAACATGCCGACGAGGTCCGACACGCGGCCGCGGTGCAGCAAGAGTTGCAGGTCAAGCGGGAGCCCCGCTTCCCGGAGGTCGACGCCCAGCGAACCACCGTACTCGGAGCTGCGACGAACGCCCTTGAAGTCCGAGAACCGCAGTTCGCGAAGGCCGACCACATCGAATGGCGTCTGGATCCGGTCGGCCAGCGGGACTCCCGCAAGAGAGAAGCTCCGGGCGTCGATGCGACCCTGGATGCTCAGCGCTCGCGCCGGCCCGCGAATCCGGACGGTGGTCGCCGCGATGCCCGCGAGGCCGAGTCCACCGAGCGGCTGGAGCTCATCGAGCCAGGTCACCGGTAGGTCCGCATGGATGTCCAGGAGCGGGTCACGGCCGAAACCGATCCGGGCCTCGACGCGGCCGCGCGAGCGTTGCGTGGCAACCCGATCCGCGTGGACTACGAGCTGCTTGCCGTCGATCTCGAGTCGAGCATCCGCGCGAGCGACGGGGAGCAGCAGCAGCGGAGTCGTGTCCGCATCATCCACAGGCCCCCCGCGGACGTCCACAACGCGCGCCACGACCACTTCGCTGCCCGCAACCGCAAGCGGCTTAAGCACCCCAGCCAGGTGGGCCTCCAGATCAAGTTCCATCCCTACCCACGCAGCTTGACTCACCCCAAGTCGACGCAGCGCCTCGACCAGCGAGAGGCCTTCGGACTGCACGACCAGGTAGGTGCCGGTCGTTCCGAGGTCCACGCTTCCGCCGAGACGCACGAGGCCGTCGTCCCAGGGTAGCCGCAGTTCTTCAAGAACGAGTCGCCGTCCCTCGAGCCGCCACCCACCGCGGACCGGCCCCGGCACGATGCGTGTCGGCGCGGTGGAATCACCCACCATCAGCACAAGGTCGTCTGATATGACGGCGCCTTCGACCGCTGGTGACGCAAGCCGGCCTGCAATCGTGACGTCGGCCAGCGCGTGCCCCTCCAGGGACAGTTTCGGGCCGGTCAATCCCTCGAATGCTGCCAGATCGGCTGCCGACGAGAAGTGTGCTTCGACCTCCCCCCCGTACACCAGTG
>JAYYRS010000122.1:0-3285 GCA_036126975.1 Myxococcota bacterium | reverse complement strand
CTCACCACGTTTCTCGAGCGCAAGGGTCGGGTCCAATCGCGAGAGGTGCTGCTGGACAACGTCTGGGGGATGAGCACGGCGGTCACCACACGGACCGTCGACACGCACGTCAAGCGGCTGCGACACAAGCTGGGCACCGCGAGCAGCTACGTGCAGACCATCCGGGGCGTCGGCTACCGCTTCCGCGCGAACCCCACCGACAGCTCGTCGTGAGGCCCCAGCGTTTCGCGGGAGACACCCTGGGCTTCCGCGCGCGGCTGTTCCTCGCGTCCGTTGCGCTGCTCGCCGTTTTCGGAATCGCGAGTGGATGGTGGCTGCACCAGGAGCTCCGGCCCCTGCTCGAGCAACGCGAGTCGGCGGCCCAGATCCGGAGCGCCCGACTCATTCGGACGCAGATCGTGCGGTCCGCGATGACCGCCGACCCGGAGGCGCTCGATGCGCTTGCCGATCATGCAGGCCATGCCCTCGCCAGTCGCGTGACCATCATCCATTCCAGTGGCCGCGTACTCGGCGACTCCGATGTCGACATCTCCGAGCTCGGTGCGCTCGACGACCACGCATCCCGTCCGGAGGTCGAACGCGTGCTCGCCAGCCCAGAGGCAGACAGCGCACATGACCGACGACGTTCGGCCACCCTTGGAGACGACCTCGTCTACACCGCCGTTCCGGTCTCCGGTCAAGGCTGGCAGGGGGCCGTCCGCGTCGCCCGACCCACGGCAGAGATCGACGCGACCATCACATCGCTCCGCAAGCTTCTCGTGCTCGCGGGCATCGTCGGCCTGTTCGCCTCCCTTGGGATGATCGCATTTGCGAGCTGGCTGATGACCCGGGACCTGCGCGCACTGCTCGAGGACACAGCGGCGATCGCGACCGGCGACGAGTCGACCGCGTCGGCTCCGCTTGTCCGGGAGTACGCGACCATCGCGGGCAGCGTCCGCAGCATCAAGCGGGACCTCGACGGTGCGGTCAGCTCGCTTGCCGCCGAGCGCAATCGCTTCGAGGCTGTTCTCAGCGGCATGTCCGAGGCCGTGATCGCGCTCGACCCGGATGGGCGCCTCAGCATGGTGAACCCGGCTGGGACACGACTGATCGGAATCGGCCAGGCCCGCTACGGCCAGACCCTTCTTGAGTGCATCCGGGCGCCAGAGCTGGCAGATGTTGCGGATCACGCCCTCGCTGGGCGATCCGGGAGCGCCGAGTTCGAGCTCCGGCGCCGGACGCCGGAAGGCCTCCTGCCGCGACGGCTCATCGCCCACGCGACGCCGCAGGACGGCGGCGGCTGTGTCGTGACGCTCCTCGACGTGACCGATGTGCGTCGACTGGAGACCATCCGGCGGGACTTCGTGGCAAATGTCAGCCATGAACTCCGCACCCCGGTCAGCATCATCTCCGCCAGCGCCGAGGCCCTCGTAGACGGCGCCATGGCCGACCCCGAGTACGCCTCGCACTTCCTGCAGGCCATCGAGCGCAACTCCCTGCGTCTCGGAGCGCTCATCGAGGACCTCCTGCGCATCGCCCGTCTGGAAGAGGGCCGGCAGGGTATCGATCTCCAACCCGTCGGTCTCGAGGCACTGATCACCGAGGTGACGGAGGTCCTGGGCCCCCGGCTGAACGACCATCGACACCGGTTGGTGGTCGACATTCCTCAGAACGCAAGCGTTCTCGCAGACCCGGGTGCGCTCGAGCAGGTGCTGGTCAACCTGCTCGAGAACGCAAGCAAGTACACGCCCGACAAGGGGACCATCCTCGTCCGGACGGCGCCGGATCCCGACGACCCGGACATCCTGCGGATAGAGATCGCAGATGACGGGCCTGGGATTGCAGAGCACCACCGGGCGCGCCTGTTCGAGCGCTTCTACCGGGTAGACCCGGGCCGGGCCCGCGATGTCGGGGGCACCGGCCTGGGGCTGGCCATCGTGAAGCATCTCGTCGATGCCATGGCCGGCGAGGTGGGCATGAGCCCCAACCACCCACGCGGGTCGGTGTTCTGGCTCCGCCTGTCTCGGAGCCCGAGCACCCCCGCCGACGATGGTGCGGCGGAATCGGCCCCATCGGCGGGTTAGGCCGCAGCGGCAACGGAGGCCCCGCGTCCATGACCACCCCGACCGTCTACCACTACCCAGGCTGCAGCACCTGCCGGAAGGCCCGCAAGTGGCTCGGTGCGAACGGCATCGACCACACGCTCGTTCACATCGTAGACGCACCACCGGATGCCGACGCGATCGCCGACATGATCGACCGCAGCGGACTCCCCCCCAAGCGATTCTTCAACACCAGCGGCCAGTCGTACCGGGCCGGAGGTTGGAAGGAGCGGGTTGGAAGCCTGGACATCCGCAGCGCCGCGACCGCCCTTGCAGCGGACGGAAAGCTCATCAAGCGGCCCCTGGTGGATGCCGGCGGCACGGTCCTCGTTGGGTTCAAGGAGGCGATCTGGGCGGATGCACTCACGGCCGGGGCCAGCGGATGACCAAGGCGCCGACCGGCTCGCTGCACCGCGGACTCACCGCCGACGGCGCCGTGCGGTTCCTCGCCGTGGAAGCGAAACGGCTTGTACACCAGACCGGCACGGCCCATGGGCTGTCCGGTGCCGCGGCGCGAACGGCCGGTGAGGCCACGATCGCTGCCCTGCTCATGAGCGCATGGATCAAGGGGGAGGAACGAATCACCCTCCAGATCCAGGGGGAAGAACCCCGATTCGCCTACATGGGCGAGGCGGACGCTGCGGGCAACCTCCGGGCCCGCATGACGCCGGCACGCCTCCGACCGCGCGAAGGGCAGCACATCAACGGCCTCATGATGGCCATCAAGGCGGACGGTCGACGCGAGCTCTACCGCGGGATGACGCCGCTGGAAGACCAGACCATCGAACGTGCCTTGGTCGAGCATCTCTCCAACTCGGACCAGGTCGATACGCTCCTGCGAATCCAGGTCAAGCTCGACGACGACGGGGCAGTGCGCACGGCAGGCGGCCTGCTGCTGGAACGCCTCCCTGACCACCCGGACCATGCCAGCATGGCTCCCGACGAGTTTCAGGCGGAGTTCGGCAGCATCCCGGATCAGGACATCGGAGAACTCCATACGGCCCTCGCGTTTGGCAGCATCGCCGGGCGGCCCATCGAGCTGCTCGAGAACCGCGTGCTGACCTGGCGCTGTCGGTGCTCCGACATGAAGGTGCGCAGCATGCTCCGGTCCCTCGGAGCCACCGAACTCGCCAGCATCCGTGACGAGCTGGGCCAGGCCGAGGTGACCTGTCACTTCTGCAACCAGAGCCGGGTCGTCGATGCA
>JAYYRS010000121.1:0-5204 GCA_036126975.1 Myxococcota bacterium | reverse complement strand
GAAGCGCCGGATCGGCTTCCTGCCTGAGGTGCCCCCGCTGTACCCGACGATGACCGTCGAGTCCTACATTGCATTCGCCGCGCAGCTCAAAGGCGTCCCCGATGCGGAGGCCGCCACGGAGCGGGCGCTGGATCGGGTCGGACTCCGGGACGTCCGCGGCCGCGTCATCGACCACCTCTCCAAGGGCTACCGCCAGCGGGTCGGCCTTGCCCAGGCACTGGTCCACGACCCGGATGTGCTGATCCTGGACGAGCCGACCAGCGGCCTCGACCCCGCCCAGCGGAAGGAGATCCGCGACCTGCTGGCCGAACTCGCTGCCGGGGAGCGTACCGTCGTGCTCAGCACCCATGTGCTCGCCGAGGTCGAGGCCGTCTGCGAGCGCGTGGTGATCATCAACCAGGGTCGCGTCATTGCGACCGACTCCATCACGGCCCTCGCCAACCGCTCCCACCGCGTCCGGCTCCGGGTCGCGCGACCATCGCCGGAGCTCCCCTCTGCCATCGGGACCATCGCGGGCGTGTCGTCGGTGGAGCCGGACGCTGATGGTTCCTGGCTGGTCAGCGCGGACCGGGACGTCCGCGAAGGCGTCGCCGCCACCGCGGTGCAGTTCGGACTCCTCGAGCTGGGCGCGGGACAGAACCTCGAGGACGTCTACCTGCAGCTGACAGCGGAGGGCCAGCCATGACGGCCATGCTCGCCATCGCACGCCGGGAACTGCATGCGTACTTCGCCACGCCACTCGGCTGGGTCGCGCTGTGTGGTTTCGTCCTGCTGACCGGCTTCTTCTTCACCTTCGCGCTGTACGAATTCGATGCCTACCTCATGGAGGCGCAGTTCTCGCCGTACATGGCGGACCACGTCACCGTGAACGACTGGCTCATCCCCGCGATCTTCGGGAACTGGGCAATCATCCTCCTCCTCGCGACGCCCGCGCTGTCCATGCGCATCTTCTCGGAGGACATGAAGCAGCGGAGCTTCGAGCTGCTGCTCAGCTCGCCTGTCAGCCCCGCGCAGATCGTGCTCGGAAAGTACGTCGGCGCGATGGGCTTCCTGGGCGTCCTCTTCGCGACGACCCTGTACCAGGTGGGCGTGCTCTTCTGGCTTGGGAGCCCTGATCCCGGGGTGCTCGCGGCCAGCTACCTCGCGATGTTCCTGCTGGCGGCGAGCTGCATCGCCGTGGGCATGCTGGCGAGCGCATTCACCACGAACCAGATCATCGCGTTCATCGTCAGCTTCGCGGCGCTCCTCATCCTGTACCTTCTCGGATGGGTCGGCACGGTGGTCGACGGCGGTTTCTGGAGCTGGGTGGCCAAGGCCAGCGTGCTCGAGCACCTGGAGCAGCTCGGCAAGGGGCTTCTCCATGCGAAGGACATCGCCTACTTCGCGCTGTTCATCGCCTTGTTCCTGTTCTTGACCGTCCAGCGGGTCCAGAGCTTCCGGTGGTCCACCGGCATCGTCGGCGGCAGCCGCACGGTCTCCGACGCCCTCTGGGACGCCGCGGCAGGGCTGGGGGCGCTCTTTGTCCTCTCCAAGCTCATCCGTCTCGCAAGCCAGGGCACGGACGGCATCACCGAAGGCACAACCAACCTCGTCTGGATCGCGCTCGTCATCCTGGGCGTCATCGGGGTGGCAGGCTGGGTGTGGCGCAACCGACAGCAGATGCAGGTCGGGCTCGCAGAGCGCGGGGCCCGCATGACCGGAACCAGTCTGCTCCTCGTCGCGACGGCACTGAGCATCGCAGTCGCGGGCTACGCACTCGCAGAGCGCCACGACAAGCGGCTTGACCTGACCTCATCGGGTCGCTTCACCCTGTCCGCCCAGACGACCGGAATCCTGACCGCACTGGATCAGGACGTCCAGGTGATCGGCTTCTTCACCCCCGGCACCCCCGAGGAGGTGAAGTTCTCCGATCTTATCGACGGCTATGCGAAGACGACGAACCGGCTGGAGGTCGCCCTGCATGATCCCCAGCTCCGGCCGATGCTCGCACGACAGTACGAGGTCGTGAGCCCGACGGGAACGGTCATCCTCGTGTCCGGAGACGCCCAACAACGCCTCGAGAGCGATTTCGGCGAAGAAGCGTTGACCAACGCCCTCGTCCGCCTCTCGAGCGGCAAGACCCATGAGATCTGCTTCACGACCGGCCACCAGGAACTCGACCCGGATGATGACGTCGACCCAAGCGGCCTCGGGCTTGCGGTGCTCAAGCTCGAGGGACAGAACTACACGGCCCGGTCGGTCAGCCTCGCGCGCGAAGGCCGCGTGCCCGGGTCCTGCGAGGTCTTGGTTGCCGCCGATCCGCGGGTGGACCTCCTGCCTGCCGAGCGGGAGATGGTCGCGGCCCATGTCGCCGAGGGCGGCGCCTTCATGTTGTTGCTCAAGCCGATGGATGCGCCCGCCACGGCCGCCGACATGGCTCGATACGGCATCGCGGTGGGCGATGACATCGTCGTAGAGCAGAACCCGAAGTACGCCGTCGCTGGTGGCGACCCCACCTACGTGTTCCTCGACCCCGACAGCTTCGAATTCCATCCCATCACCACGGAGCTGCGAGCGGGTGCCCTGCTCCGGGCGGCGCGCTCTGTCGGTCAGGCCGCACCCGTGGATGGCATCACGGTCCAGGAACTCGCGCATACGACCGAGTACGGTTGGGGCGAGACGGACCTCCAGACGATGCCCATCGCGTTCGAGCCCCAGGCGGACCGGCCCGGCCCCGTTCCGCTGATCGCGATCGCAGAGGTGCAGGACCCCGCGGCCCTGGTGGTCGGTTCGACCGCGCTGGGCCAGGCAGGCGATGCACCTGGCGCCCAGCCTGCCGCCGACGGAGACGTCCCCGAGGACCTCTCACGGGTCGGACCTGAACTGGACCGCGAGGCCGGCGGACGCGTTCTCGTGTTCGGTGAGGTCGAGTTCGCCGCCAACATGCTCCTCGACCAGGTCGGCAATCAGGACCTCTTCCTCAACAGCATCGCCTGGCTGGTCGGCGAAGAGTCCCAGGTCAGCATCCGGCCGAACGAAGCCGCTGCCGGGAGCCTGAGCTTCACGGCGCTGGAGTTCCTGCTCGTCGCGCTGCTGAGCCTTTTGCTGGTGCCGGGAGCGGCCCTCATCGGCGCGATCGGCACATGGCGCCGGCGGCGGGCCTGACCACCGCCCTCTCCGGACCCCGCCGCGACCGGAGAGCGAGGCGGCCGAAAGCAGGACGCGCGCTCCCGGTCGCGGGAGCGCGCGCCGCCGGACCTTGCCCGGACGCCCGAAGCGCTACGCGAGGATCTTCTGGAGCTGGGTGGCGAGCCCGAGGTTCGAGACCTTCAGCTTGCCCATCATCACCATCTGGACGGCTTTGTTTGGATTGTCGAGCAGTCCCTCCCAATCCTCCTTCTTGACCGTGATGATGCAGTCAGCGCCATCCGATCCACCCTCGTTCACGGCGCCGCCGTCGACGGTGAGGTCGAGCGTCCAGGTACCCGCGCCGTCGATATCGAACTGGAATACCTTCCCGATGGACGCGGCCAGGTCGGGGTTCTTCTCGAGCTTGTTGGGGAGGAAGGACCCGAAGAAATCAGCGGTGTCGGCCATGGGGGGCTCCTGTTGGCATCGGTCGTGTGACCATCGTGTGACGGCGCCTCCTACCCGCCGCCTGTGGCATCGGCAAGCCGCCGCGTCGTCAGGGCGCCCGCCCAGCTCCCGGCCCCGAGCAGACGGCTCAATACGGGACGCCGAGTGTCCGCATCAGGGCGCGCGCCTCCCGCAGCGGAAACGAAAACTGCCCGGGTGACCCACCGGTCCACCCGTGCCAGTCACTCCCACCCGTGACCATGAGGCCGTGCTTGTGGGCGATGCGCTGCAACACTGCCCTTCCGTGGTGTCCCAGACCGGGACGGATGGCCTCGATCGCCTGCAGGCCGAACTGTTTGAAGGTCTTGGTACAGGACTGCGCATCCGCGATCCGGGGGTGGGCCCACGACGTGACGCCCCCGCATTCACGGGCCTCTGCGATGGCGTCCTTCCACGCGAGGTCGACGGGCGGGACGTGCCCGTGCTGGCTGCCCGTGTAGGTCCGGAAGGCTGCAGGGAGGTCTCCGACATGGCCCGCCTCGACCAGCGCTCGCGACAGGTGATGGCGGGTGATGGCGCGCTCCCCACGCCACGCGGCGTCGTCGGCCGGAGCCACCCCAGGCAGCCCGAGGCTCGCGCGGGCCGCCTCGTAGCGCTTCGCCCGATGCTGCGCGCGCGACACGAGGAAGTCCCGGAACCGTTGTGGCATGTCGCCGGGAAAGTAGACGAGAAGATGCAGCTCTCGGCCCTCCCAGACGCCGGACACCTCCGCTGCGTGGAGCATCCGTATTCGCCGACCTGCCACGGTGTGCCACCCCGCCGGCAGCTGGGGCGCGAGGTCGTGGTCGGTGAGCGCGACGAGGTCCAGCCGCCCCGCTGCACAACGCTGCAGGAGCTGGTCCGGCGGGAGCTTGCCGTCGGACAGCGTGCTGTGCATGTGCAAGTCCAGCCGGGCCCGCGCGGGAAGCCGGTCGGACGGGGCACCGGCCGTCGACCCGGTCATCGCGCGGCCGGCGCTTCCTGCTCCATCTCCGCAACGACCCTCGCGTAGGAGTCGAGCACACCGCGGAGGTCCGCGAGCAGCTTCGCGCGGCCACTGCGCAGACGCACGAGGTCGGCCTGTAGCTCACGACGCTCCTCCGAAGCGGCCATGAGGATCCGCTCCGCCTCCAGCCGTGCCTCTCCGACGATGACGTCTGCCTCGCGGCGTGCGCCGCGCTCCATGTCGTCCTTGACCTGGCGGGCGAGCATCAGCGTCGTCTTGATGTCCGACTCCTTGTCCCGGAGGTCAGCGATCTCGCTGTCCTTCCGACCGAGCTCGTCGCGCAGGCCCTGGTTCTCCTTGAGCAACGTCTCCATGGATTCACGGACCTGGTCCAGGAACTCCCGGACCTCGTCGGACTCCACGCCGCCACGGCGGGCGGGTGCGAACTGCTTCTGGATGATGTCGAGCGGGGTCACGCGCATGTCGGCGGCTCCCAGGAGTGCAGCGGGTCGGTGATCATATCTCCTCCGGTGCCGTTCTTGCCGGAGACAACGCGACATCAGCCCGCGGATCTTCCTGGCGGACCCTCTGGGCCAGCCGCAGGAAGGGATCCGCCGAGATCGCGGCCTCCCCGACCCACTCGTCGAGATCAGGCAGGCCGTCG
>JAYYRS010000120.1:0-4717 GCA_036126975.1 Myxococcota bacterium | reverse complement strand
TTCTCCATCCTCCATTTCGCGCATCAGGCCGAGGTCGCGTGTGCTGCGATTCTGACCGGCGAAGTGGCGTGCGTAGCGGCGGCTGTCGGTCCAGCTCCAGTCGTGGAGCCGGAACGCCTTGGCCACGTCGGGGCCGCCGGCCTGGGCCTCTGCGATCGCCTTGCGCTCTGCGCGGTACAGCGCGACCCGCTGTTCCACCGTCGTGCGCAGGGTGCCGGCGCCCTCCACGCTCCCTGCCTCGACGAGAATCTGTTGCAGCTGTGCGACGAGTCCATCGAGCACTGCAGCGTCCCTGCCGATGCGGGATCGGCCTGCGAACTCGCGGCGGTAACGGTCATGCGCCTGGTCGGCGCGAGCGGTGAGCTGTGCGAGGCGTTCGCTGGACATTGTCCCTCTCCAGGGTGGGAGGCCGGTCTATGCGAACACGATGGGTCACGCACGCGCGATGCCGCGGTAGCCTGCAGCACGGTCCGGAGGCTGCGCTGCGCACTGCTGCGATCATCGCGACGCTCGCGTCCTGTGCGGGAACGCCTGTTGGCAGAAGGGGCGGTGGGCCGCGCGGCGTGGCGCAGGATGCCGGAGGTGACACCGCTGCGGAGGAGGCGGACACGGCGGCGGTGCGTCCGCCTTCGCCCGCGTGGATCCGGCTGGGGAACACGCAGGTCCGGGCGACGCACGTGGTGCTCGAGGCCGCGGTCACCCGGTCAGGCGCCACTGCGCCGTCCGGGCTTTCGCTCACGAGTCGCGGCTGGCCGGCCGTGGGCCTGCAGGGCGCGCTGGCCACGATCGCTGGCGTACGCGGCCTCGATGACCTCGAATACGACAGCAGCGCCGATGTCGACGGCGAGACGTGGTCCGATGGCCAGCTCGTCCCTGCCGATCCGTGTTTGCTCGTGGAGATTGTCTGGCGGTTGCCGGATGAAGATGTCTTGGACGTCGGTCTCGGCCTCGCGCCCATCAACGGTCGGAACTGCGACGTGGATGGCACCCTCCGGCCGCCCCTGCTTGGGGTCGGTTTCGGCAGCGGTGGGGCTGTCTCCTTTTCGCGAGACCTGTTGAGCATGACCGTGGGCGATCCCGCAGCCCGATGCACCGTGCGTGCATTTGATATCGACGAGGAGACACTCTCCCGGGAGGTGTCCTGCAGTCTCTCGCTGGGCTGGCATGATGGCGCCGGAGATGCCGTTCCAGGCGCCGCTCGGCTCGCAGATGCCCGGCTGATGGTCGGGGTCGTCGAGGGTGCGGAGTCGCTCGTCGGCCAGCCGTGAGGCGGTGCGCGGGATAGCCTCTTCGCCGCCTGGAACCGGAGTCCTTCATGCGCTGCGTCGCCGCCCTGCTCGTCCTCATCACCGGCTGTGGGGGCAGTCTGCCCCTTGAGCAGCCTGCGCCGCCGCCTGTCGCACCCCCGGAGCTGCTGGCCGGCACCGATGCCGCCCGGGCCACGATGTCGCCGGCAGCGCCGGGTGCGCTCAGCGAGGCCGAGTTCAAGGCCCTGCATGTCCTCGCGGAAGGAACGGTGCCTGCGTTGCTCGGGGAGATGGTCCCCCTGTCCGACGGAAGCAGCGCGTATCGGAGTGCGCCACCCGGGGCGACGGCCGCGACGCCGGCGGTGCTGGTCGTGCACGAGTGGTGGGGGCTGAACGACCACATCAAGCACTACGCGGACCGGCTGGCAGGAGATGGATACGTCGCGCTCGCCGTTGACCTCTACGGCGGTGTGGTCGCAGCGGATGCCGATGCTGCGATGGCGAGGATGAAGAGCGTCGACGCTGCGGCGGCGGGCGCCACCCTCGAGGCAGGTCTCCAGAGCCTGCGCACCGCCGAGGACAGAGGGATCGGCGTCATCGGCTGGTGCTTCGGCGGAGGGTGGGCGCTCCAGACTGCAATTTCGACCCCCGACCTCGACGCGGCGGTCGTCTACTACGGGAAGGTGGAAACTGACCCGGCAGTGCTGGCAGGCCTGCAGGCACCGCTGCTCGGCGTCTTTGCCAACCAGGACGATGGCATCCCGGTGGCGACGGTCGATGCCTTCGAGGCGGCGCTCAAGGAGGCCGGCAAGGATGCAACCGTGCATCGGTATGACGCCCGGCATGCTTTCGCGAATCCATCGAATGCCGACTACGACGAGAAGAAGGCCGGCGATGCGTGGGCGAAGGTCTCGGCCTTCCTGGCGGTACACCTCCCGAGATGATCCGGGCCGGGTTCGGGCTCAAGTCCGCGCGGGGAGGTTCCGTTTCATCGGGCACGCCAGGAGGTGCGCCCTGCCCCGGTCCGACGCCCTGACTGCTCTCGAACGCGTCCGTGCGCAGCTGGTCTACGTGGCCGGGCGCCGCGGGGGGTACGTCGTGAGCAGCCGGGGCAGGGAGCGACTGCGTGCGGCGCTGAGCATCGGGAACGCCACCGCGGCCGTCACGGTCTGGGAGATCGGCGGTGCGGGTGCAGAGGTCGGACTCCTGGAGTCCGCTTGCCGGACGCTCGCCCGGGCGGCCCGGGGCGCTGGACAGGCCGAACTCCGGGTGCACCTCGTGGGCCAGCGGGTCCCGTTGCGGACGACAGCGCTGCCGGGTGCGCGGGTCCGAACGCCGGATGGGCTTCGGCTGGGCCTCCGGTATGCGCTCTCCGCGGCGCAGCAGATCGCATTGGACGGAATCCTCCTCGCACTCCTCCGTGAGCGCGGATGTCTGCGGGTGCGTGCAGATCCAGACGCCTGCGTCCCCGTGACGCTCCGAACGTGGGGCTTGTCGGAACCGCAGCGCGGCATCCTGCTCGACGCGTCCATGACCAGTCTCGGCGCGCTGATCTGTGCGCCGAAGCCACTCGGGATCGGAACGCCGATGGAGGTCGGTCTGAAGATGGAGCGGGGAGAGCGCCTCGCTCACCTGCGCGGCACAGTGGTTCGGTGCACGCCTCCGGACGTCCCGGGTGGCGGAAGCAGCGGGGTCTGGCAGGTCGGCCTCCGCTTCGACGAGAACGAGTCGCGGGTCGCGGCGGCGGGGGTGGGGCGGTACGTCGTGCGGCGCCAGCTCGCGGTCCGGCGGGACTGGGATGCGGTCCGTGCGTCCGACGGTCTGGTGCCTTCGGACACCGCCAAGGCCACCTCGGGACGGGTCGTGACGCGCCCGCCGTCCCTCCACCCCGGGCCTACCGCCCCTTGAAGCCGCTGCCCTTGGGTCGTACCACCCGCCGCCGACCGATCCGTCGACCCCCTGTGGTCCGGATGATCTCCACCGTGGGTTCAACGGTCTCGAAGAGCGGTTTTCGCTGCGCTGCCGGCTTGGCTGCGGAGGCGGCCGCGCGGGAGGGCTCGGTCCGGACGCCGGCTCCGGGTCCGTCTTCGACACCGTGCTCGAACCGCCGCAGTAGCCAGTGGAGGAACCGGAACGGATACTGGGCCTCTTCATCCGTGAAGCGGACGCGGACGCGCCGGCCGGCGCTTCCCTGGACGAGGGCAAACCGGTCGGGTTCCCGCGTGACCAGTGCCACCACGTGCTCGGGAGGCACGGGCGTGCTCTCGTGGAGTTCCAGCTCGACGCGAACCTGCAGCCAGGTGAGCCGCTCGATGCCAAGCTCGCGGCAGCGTATCCGGGTCTCCGTGCTCCATCCGAGGTTGAGGACCTCCGGCGGAGGCTCGCCGTAGGTGTCTTCCCAGGCCGCCACGATGTCCCGGGCCTGGGACACCGACTGTGCCGCCGCGAGCCGCCGGTACTCCGTGATCCGCTCCGCGACGTCCTCGATCCAGGCATCGGGGATGAGTGCGGGGACGGGGACCTCGACCTCCGGGTCCAGGCGCTTGCGCGAGAGGTCGCCGCGCGCCGTGGCGATGGCCTCCTCGAGCATCTCCACGTATGCGTCGAATCCGATGGCCTGGATGTGTCCGTGCTGGGACTCCCCGAGCAGGTCACCCGCGCCCCGGAGTTCCATGTCCGCGCTGGCGATGGCAAAGCCACTTCCCAGGTCGGTGTTCTCGGCCAGGACACGCAACCGCTTGACCGCCTTCTTGTTCAGGGCCGCGGTGTCCTCCGGTACGAGAAGGCTGCAGTAGCCGCGCACGCTGGAGCGCCCGACCCGCCCGCGCAGCTGGTACAGCTGGGCGAGGCCCATCTGGTCTGCACGGTTGATGAGGATCGTATTGACGTTGGGCATGTCGATGCCCGTCTCGATGATGGTCGTGCAGACCAGGACGTGGAAGTCCCGGTCCACGAACCGCACGAGGACGTCCTCGAGCACATGCTCATCCATCTGGCCGTGTGCCGTCCCGAAGCGGGCTTCGGGTACGAGCGCCGCCAGTCTCCGCGCCACCGCCTCGATCGACTGCACGCGGTTGTGGACGAAGAAGACCTGGCCGCCTCGCTTGAGCTCGTGGAGGATCTCCTCCCGGATGCGGGCATCGGTCCAGCGGAGGATGCGGGTCTGGATGGCCCGACGACCCTCGGGCGGGGTGGCGATCATGCTGACCTTGCGCAGGCCCGACAGCGCCATGTGGAGGGTGCGCGGAATGGGGGTCGCGGACATGGCGAGGACTTCGCAGGGGATGTCCGACCACTTCTGGGCCAGGGCCTTCAGACGCTCCTTCTGTTTCACACCGAAACGGTGCTCCTCGTCGATGATGAGCAGGCCGAGGTCCTTGAACCGGGCGCTGCGGCCGAGGAGGGCGTGGGTGCCGATCAGGATGTCGATGCCCCCGTCGGCGCAGCGCTTCCGGAGCGCCTTCGCCGCC
>JAYYRS010000119.1:0-3624 GCA_036126975.1 Myxococcota bacterium | reverse complement strand
ACCCACGACCAGCAGGTCGCCGTCCGGACCGCATCCCGTCTTCGGAATGCGGGGGCCGTGGTGCTGGTGCTGGCGGAGCCCGGCGGTCGGGGAGAAGATGCCTTCTGCCGTTTTCATCCGGACCGCATCGCGGCACGCACCTGCCTGCACTGCACTGCCGCCATCTGCACGTCCTGTCGCCAGCAGGCCGGGGATGAGGACATCTGCCCCGATTGCGTCTCACTCGGGCGGGGACGACGACGCACGGTGCGGCTGCGCCAGCTCTTCGCCCTCTTCCTCTTCGCAGTGTTCTGCTACCAGGTGTTCGCCTACTTCCGGCACCAGCAGCAAGTGGTTTCGCCCGGCGGACCCGTGCGCGTGGCCATCCTGCAGTTCTCCTCTCCCAAGGACCCCCTCCCCCATGCGGCGCGCGCGCTGAACGCCGTGGCCGGGCAGGGAACGTCATTCGAGGACATCGGCCCATGGCTATCGGCCGAGCATCGGCGCTACGGAGGCAAGGGGAGCTACGCGGTGGATGTCTTGGGCCCCTGGGGCCGGACCGTGGAGCCACCGCCGCTGTCCGCACCCGGCGCGGGACCCCTGCGAGCGGCCTGGCGTTCGTTCCGGTACCCTCGATACTTCCACGGTCTGGCGACGGACCAGGGCGTGGATCCCGACAGCTATGGGGGGCGCATCTACGTGATCTACACGGACGAGATGGGAGACCGGGCCCGGGAGTCCCGCGGCTCGGAAAAGGGACGCGTGGCGATCGCCTTCGTCTCTTCGCAGGAGCAGAACCCCGCCTACGCGGTCCTCACCGTGGCGCATGAACTGGGACACGTGCTGGGCGCGGACGACCTCTACGACATGGACACCTTCCGTGCTGTACACCCAGAGGGCTTCGTCGAGCCCTATGCGGAGTCCCTCTACCCCCAGGCCTTTGCCGAGCTGATGGCGGTCGACCGGCCGGTCGGACCGCGGACCGAATCCGAGGTCCATTCGCTTGACGAGGTGCGGATCGGGCATCGAACCGCGTCATCTCTCGGCTGGATCCGCAAGGAGCAGGCCGACCTGTTCTACCAGCCGCCGGCGCTCTCCGCCCAGGACCGACTCCGCCCGTCGACCGCGGAGGAGACGGGGGACGGAATGGGGGCGGGAGAGGTCGACGAGACGGCCGTGGACGCTGCCGCGAGCCCATCTCGCCCGGTATCGGTGCCGCGGTGAACGGGCCTGACGCGACCAGCACGCCGGTGCTCAGCATCGCCGGTTCGGACCCCAGCGGCGGCGCGGGCGTGCAGGCGGACCTCAAGACCTTTGCGGCCCATCAGACATACGGAATGGCCGTCATCACCGCCCTCACGGCGCAATCCACGGTTGGAGTGACGGGGGTGCATGCGGTGCCGCCGTCCTTCGTCGCCGAGCAGATCGGCACGCTGCTGGCCGACATTCCCCCCCGTGCCATCAAGATCGGCATGCTCGGACAGGCGGATGTCGCTCGTGCTGTCGGGTCCGCCCTCGAGACGTGTCGCAGTCCCATCGTGCTGGACCCCGTCATGGTGTCGACGTCCGGGCATCGCCTGCTGGACGCGGCTGCCGAGGCCGAGGTCTGTGGTCCGCTCGCCCGCAGGGCCGAACTCGTCACGCCCAATCGGCCCGAGGCAGCAGTTCTGCTGGACGGTCTTTCGCCCCAGGCCTGGGTGGACCGGTCAGGGACGGCGTTGCTGTTGAAAGGGGGACATGACACGGCGGCAGTTGTCGAAGACGTGCTGTTCGTCGCGGGTCGGTCGCCACGCATCTGGCGGCATCCGCGCATCCGTTCCCGGAATACCCACGGCACGGGGTGCACGCTGTCGAGTGCGATCGCGGCGCGTCTGGCGCTGGGCCATCCCCTGGAAGAGGCAGTGGGAGGGGCCATTCCATGGCTCGCTGGGCTCATCGAGGCGTCGGCCGCGCATGGACTGGGCGGCGGCCATGGGCCGCTGCTCCATGCTCGCGGGCGGCCGCCGGAGTGAGTCGCGCGCCGGTCCATCCTCCCCCGGGTTCGGGCGTCCGCGGCGCAGGGCAGACCGCCTACCAGGCGGTGTCCCCCGCGAAGACGATGCGACCCCAGGTCCCGGCCGTGTCCAGGTCGGTTGCGTCGGCCGGGCTGTACACGTCGGGATCGCTGGCGTCACCCCAGTAGATGACGTCGTCGACGAAGCTCCCCCAGCTGCCTCCGAAATAGCCCGTGAAGGCGATCTCGGGCGCGCCGTCTCCGTTGAGGTCACCGACCGTTGCATGGGCCGTGCCGGTGGTCGGCAGGTCGGTGCGGTCGATATCAGACAGGCCCGCAGCGCTGCCCCACCACACGTGGCTGTCTGCGTCGTAGCTCGTTCCCGAGTAGTACCGGGGCCCGACGAGATCATCATGGCCGTCGTTGTCGAGGTCGGCACTCTCGATGAATCGAACGCCGCTCGTTCCGAGGTCCGAGTACGACGCGCTCGACAGGCCGGTTGCGGAGTTCCAGTAGACCCGGGTGAACGCGGCGTAGGTCCAGGAGCCAGTGTAGTAGCCCCCAAGCGCGACATCGGTGAATCCGTCGCCGTTGAAGTCTCCCGTCGCCGCGGACAAGGCACCGTCGGTGGCAAGGTCGGTGTACGACGTTGTCGAGAAGCCGGCCGGAGAGGCGTAGTAGACGCGGGAGTCGGTGAGGTGGCTGCTGCCAGAGTAATAGCTTGCGAAGAGCAGATCGGTGTAGCCATCGCCGTTGATGTCATCGGCAACCACGTCGCGGCATCCCAGGGTCGGAAGCGCCGTCCGGTCGGTTCGGCTGAATCCGGATGCACTGCCCCAGTAGACATGGGAGTCGGTGGCGTAGCCCCCGCTGTAGTAGCTGCAGAATGCGAGGTCGCGGTGGCCGTCGCCGTCGAAGTCTGCGGAGACGGACTTCCAGCCGCCCGTGGTCGGAAGGTCCGTCCGGTCGGCGGCGGAGTACCCCGCTGCCGAGCCCCAGTAGACATACGAATCGAAGTCGAAGCTGCTGTCGTTGTAGTAGCCGGTGAAGACCAGCTCCGGATAGCCGTCTCCGTCCAGGTCCTCGACGAGGAGATCCACGGCGCCGACGGTGGGGAGCTGTGTGCGGTCTGCGCTGGAGTGTCCCGTGGCTGAACCCCAGTAGACCGTTGAGTCGACGTTCCGCGTCGCGCCATCGAAGTAGTTTGCAATCACGATGTCCTGGTAGCCATCCCCGTCGAGGTCGGCTGCGGCGGCCTCGTAGGCGCCGCTGCTGGGCAGTGCGGCGCGATCGGCGTCCAGGTACCCGCCGTCCGCGTAGTAGACGAAGGAGTCCGCGGTGTAGGCCCCGGCATAGTGCGTCGAGACCACGAGGTCGGGCTGGCCATCGCAGTCGAGGTCCGAGCATGCATCGAGGCCATCGCAGTCCTGGTCGATGCCGTCGCCCGGCGTCTCGCGTGCGGTGGAGCCGGGGAAGACCGTGGCGTCGGTGTCGTCGCAGTCGGTCGCGTCGTCTGTGTAGGCAGATGGCGCACTGCACGCCGTGGTGGTCGCGTCGGGGTCACCGAACCCGTCGGCGTCGGTGTCGGCGTGCCAGGTTGCCGCGTCGGCGGCGTCGTCCTCATCGAGCAGACCATCGCAGTCGTTGTCGAC
>JAYYRS010000118.1:0-5223 GCA_036126975.1 Myxococcota bacterium | reverse complement strand
CACTGATGCGGCGGATGGCGTTCGAGGCTGGCCCGCAGGAACTGGACGTCGCGATCGATCCTCGCGCGCTTGCGGTGGATGGCGACCGCTTCACGCTTGCGCTGCGCCTCTGGCGTCTCAAAGGCGCCGGCTGGTGGCGCGACTACACCGTGGAGGGGCGGATGGGCGTCCAGCGCGGGGCGCTCCGGATGGTGGGCAGGGATGCCCGCGAGGGAGAGAAATCGCGGGGCGCTGGACTGGCAGACCCAATCGCACTTCTCGCGGAGGGACGGATCCTGGACGCGGTCGGCGACGGCGTGGATCAGAGCCTGCCTGCGGCGCAGACGATCGACGTGAAGGGCGTCCGCCTCGCAGCCAGGCTCGACACCGCGCAGGGTGACGCCAGCGCCCTGGCGGTGGCAGGCACCCTCCAGATCAGCGCCGCAGGGACCCGACCGCGGGAAGGTCGCAGGGGCGGCAGACCGGACTGAACACCGCCGCGCGAGCTTCAGATCTCGACCCGCTCCCAGCGTCCACGGAGCACCCGCACGCCCTTGAAAAGCGCCTTGGCCATCGTCGTCAGGTTGATGGCCCACCAGATCCCCGCCGCGCCGAAGCCGAGCGGACCCGCTGCCGCCCACGCCAGGGGCACCCGAAGCAGGTTGAGCGGGCTCGACAGCCAGAAGACCGCACGGGTGTCTCCCGCCCCCTCCAGCACCCCCTCCCCGAGGGCCTCCCACGCCACGAACACCTGCGAGAAGGCGAGCACCTGCGCGTAGAGAACGGCCTGCTGCAGCACGGCGGGATCGGATGTGAACAGGCCGCACAGGGGCTCCGCGAGGAACCAGAAGGCAGCAGCGGCGGACAGTCCTGCGCCGGTGGACAGCGGCACGCCCAGGAGGACCGCTCGACGCGCAAGATCCACCCGGCCGGCTCCCAGCGCGCGCCCCACGAGACTGGCGACCGCCAACGACAACCCGTGGAAGAGCGGCCACGTGAAGCCCTCGAGGGCAGAGAAGCCGATCCCGAGCGCGGCGTTGACACTTGGGCCCAGCGGCGAGATCGCGACGTTGAGCAATGCCCAGTAGACGAGCGCGTAGAAGGCCGTGTTCGCCGCGATGGGGGAGCCGACCCGCTGGATCCTCCGCAGAGCATCGTCCGGCACGAGATCCCGGAGGGTGGGCCGTACCGACCACCACAGCGCGACCACGCCGACCACGACGGAGAGGAGTCGGGACAGCCCGGAGGCGAGCGCGAGCCCTTCGATCCCCAGGCCCATGATGCGCAGGAAGAACACATTCAGGACGATGTTCAGCACCGTCGCGCCGCCCTGCAATGCCATCGGCAGTGCAGTCCGACCCATCGCGATGAACGCGGCATCGACGACCGGCGCGAGGGCCAGGGGCAGGCCAACGACCGCGAGCGTCCGCAGGTAGCGAACGGTCAGCCGGGCCACCTCGCCTTCCAGTCCGAGCGCGCCGGCAATCGCCGGTGCCGCCAGCCAGCCCAGCCCGAGCACTCCGCCACCCACCAGCGTGGCACCGCTCAGGGCATTGCCGATGATGCGCCGCCGGCCATCCAGATCTCCTGCGCCCGTCGTCCGGGCCACGACGGGGCCGGTGCCCATCCCTACGAGTCCCCACATCGCAAACGCGAGGATCAGCACGAAGGTGGTCGAGCCGATCGCCGCCTGCTCTGCCGTGCCGAGCCAGCCGGCGGCATGCTGATCCACCACGCGAAACGCGTTGTTCAGAATGACCGAGAGCGCGGCAGGCACCGCCAGGCGGACCACCGCCCGGGCAGAGACGTCGAGCATGGCGCGCCCTATCCGGCGTTCCCCTCGCCGTCCGTTACGATGCGCCATGTCCGAAAACGTATCCGTGCCCCGGTGGTTGCTCTCCAGCGGTGCTGCCGCCCTGGGCGCCAGCCTTCTTGCGCTCGCGTTCCTCGCGGGCCGCGCTTCTGTCGGGCCTGCGCCCCCGGTGTCGGGCGGGGCTTCGTCCGTGGAGCAAGCGCCTCCACCCGATGACGAGCATTCGAACAAAGCCATCTCGACCATCCCGGATGCACGACCATCCTCGAGGTCCGCCGGCGCCGCTTCCGACGAGACCGCCTCCGGGAGCGACAACGCATCCGGAGGAGCGCCCCCGTCAGCCCCGTCCAACAACGCCGCTGTGATCGACTACCTCGACGCGCTCGACGCCGCACTGGCGACCCGAAACGCTGGCGCGGAGCCCGAGACGCTCGCGCGGGCCGTCGTGGCCGACGCGCTGGCCGGTCGGACGGGCAGCATCGAAACCCTGCTGGAGACGACGGAGGCCGCGCAGGCGCGGACGCGCGGGCTGTCTCCCCCTCCTGCCGCCCGCACGCTGCACCGGGACACAATGGGACTCCTCAGCGAAACGGTACGGGTCTACAAGACGCTCCGGGACGGTATCGCAGCCGGCGACCTCGCCCGCCTCTCCGGACTCCAGAGCGACGCCACCCGTCTCCAGCGCGCGGCGGCCGCCGTCGACGAAGAATCACGACGGCTGCGAGCGGTCCACGGAGGCTGAACCCGAAGCGCAATGCCGCCCGGCACGGTCCGGGCCGGTCGTTGCGACGCCAGGCCGCCATCGGCTCAGAAGACCTCCATCCAGGCCAGCGTATCGGTGCCCAGGAAGGGATCCGTGGCGGCCGTGATGGTGCCCACGGCATCGCCGCTGCCGTCGGTCGTCACGTCCGAGGTGCCGTAGAACAGCGTGCCCTTGTCGGTCACGGTGACCCCGGAGATGTAGGAGTCCTCTTCTTCGACGTAATCGTCGTCCGTTGTGCTGGCAGCGCCATCGCCGTCGGTATCGAGGCCTGGCGTGCAGTCGTCGTACCGCAACCCGTAGAGCCGGCCGGCGCCGCCATCGCAGCGGTCGGTATCCGGGACCCAGGTGGAGAAGTACACGACGCCGGCGTACACGGTGGGGTCCGCCGTGAGCCCCTCACCGCTGTCGAGCGTCACCACGCCGTCGGTGCCGCAGTCGGTGATGGGCTCCATCGCATCCGATGCGCAGGACATGGGGGCGGTGTCCTTGACCGCGAAGAAGTGTCCGTCGTCCGAACCGAGGCGCGAATACGGCGTCCCCGTTCCCCAGTAGACGCCCAGCGAACCGTCCTTCATCCACGATGTCGTGGCCGCGTAGTACACCTCTGGCCGAGACGACAGGCTGCCGTCGTCGACGGGGTCGAAGAACTCGATGAACTCCAGTTCACCGGGATTGTCGGTGTCGAGGCAGGCCTTGTACATCCAGGTCGCGCCGGGGTCGGCGGTGTCGCCCGGACCCGTGCCGCCCTCGGAGGTCGGCGCATAGGACGTCGTCACGGGGAAGTACATGGTGTCGACATCCCCGTCGGAATCGACATCCACCGCCGCAAGGGCTGCCGAGATGTAGGCGTACTCATAGTGGCCGGCGGCGTCGCTGTCGGTGTCCAGGGTCGCCCCGTGGACCGCCGACTCCGGGTGGAGGTTCTCGCCGCGAGCGGTTCCGCCGCTGTCCTGGATGCCCGCAGCGGTCGTGCCGAAGTAGTCATCCCCCATGTGCCACATGTAGATGTTGGCCTCGGTCGACTCGTAGTAGGTCGTGCTCGACGAGTACGGCACCCCACGGCCGCTGCCCCACATGGCGACCCACCGGTCTGATGGGTCACCCGACGTCGTGGTGCTGCCGGTGCCGTCGTAGATGTTTCCAACAACCGGACGACCGACGGTGTAGCCCATCGCGCTGGCATCGGTCTCGTCGGTCTGTTCCCAGAGGAACTCGGGGTCATCGGTGTCGGTGATGTCCAGCGCGAGCGTGACGGGGCCACCCTTGCCCTGCTGCACGACGACCACTCGTCGCCACTCACAGTCGCTGGGAACGCTATTGCAGTCCTTGACGCCGTCATTGTCGAAGTCGATCCAGACGTCCTCCACCACCGGCGAGCCGTCGAACAGGAACGTTCGCCCATACAGCATCATGTCGATCAACCGACCCGCCCACTCGGCTTCATGGTCGCGCTCGAGCAGATACCCGGGGATCCAGGCCCAGAGCTCCTCTCCCTCTTCGCTGTCCGCCGTGGCGGGGTCGTCTTCGAGCTGGAAGGCATGAAGCATGCCGTCGTTGGCGGCGAGCAGGACGATGTCCGGACTCGCAAACGTATCCGCGTTGTCCTCGATCTCTTCGAGGAACTTCCGATAGGTGCGGTCGATCGCGTAGTTGTTGTTCCGCCCTTCGACGACCACCGGGATCGAGTGGGGCGAGTCACCCAGGCGCCAGCGACCCCGCTCCTCGGCCATGTATCGGAACTCGGCGTTCTCCCAGCCACGCACGAAGTCGACGAGCGCCTGGAGGTCGTCCGAGTCGACGTTGCAGCCATCCTTGGAGAGGTCGTAGGTGGTGTCCGCAGCGCAGCCCGATGCGTCCGTGCTGGTATCGAGGATGTGGTCGAGGACCGTGCTGTCTGCTGCCACCTCCGAGACGAAGGTTGCATCGAAGCCCATCCGCAGGTCCCCGTCCCCCTCGCTCGACAGCGTCGTCGACGAGAGGTCATAGGCCGGCTCGAAGAACGTGTAGATGTCCCGGCGACCGAATCCGTCCCGGTCCTCGGGGTTGAACTCGGTCGAGGTCACGATTCGGGAGACGAGGAGGTCGCCACCATCCCAGATGGCGCCGCCGTAGTCGCTCGGCCCGTTGTAGAGAACCTGCCCATAGGTGGAACTGGTCGGGTCGTCATCGATCTCGTACGCACGGACGTGCCCTTGTCCGAGCGCCATTCCGCTGGACGACCGGACGATGTCGTCCCCGTTGAGCGAGTAGTAGGTGTAGATCAGGTAGTCGCCCTCCGCCGAGACGACCGGCGTGGAGCGAGAGAAGGTCCCGGACCGGATGTCCTGCATCGCCAGGAGGATCCCGGTCAGGATGCCATCGGGTTCCGAAGCGGAGCTGTAGATGCCCGCGCCCCCGATGCTGTCCGACGCGTTTCCGTACAGCTCCTCGGCCACGCTGCTGGAGTCGATTCCCAGTCCGATCGTGTGGACCGTGACGTTCTGGGTGCCGCTCAGGTCGCCGCGGACGTCGCTGTTGTACAGGTTGTGCACGACGTTGTCGTAGTAGCACTCCTCGTTCGTTGACGAGGTCGCCGTCGTCCGCCCCGCCAGGTCGCAGGTCACGTCGGTGCTCATGGAACCCGGTCCGGAGTAGGTCGACGTGATGTCGTCGTCCGCTTCGGGCCGCT
>JAYYRS010000117.1:0-3858 GCA_036126975.1 Myxococcota bacterium | reverse complement strand
ACCCGTAGAAGCTGGTCGATTCCGCCGATCCCAGCGGAATGCGGCGCACACCCTGGCTGGTGGTCGACCAGTAGAGGACGCTGCCGCGCGCGTCCAGCCGGTTGACCGTCAACTCGATCTCGGGACCCCGCACGACGTTGCGGAGCGTGGTGCCGTTCCACTGCCCCCCCTCGAGGTACACGCGGACCTTGCCATTCCGGTTCGAAGCGGCGATCCGAGCCCACAGGTCGGAGGTCGCGAACCATCGGTCGCTTCCAGACCGGTAGACGCTGATGTCGGTGATGTCGGATTCGAACGCAAGCCGCTGGACGGTACCGGGATTCGGATCGTTCCAGAGGAACAGCAACCCCTCCAGATTCCGCGGGACCCGTACGCCATCGAGCGGATAGCGGAGCGCCGGACGCTCACCGGTCGTTGCGGACGCAGCGCGGAATGCCGCGGCGACGTCGCCAGATAGGTCATCCTCGATGACGTCCTGGGTGTACACGACCGAGAGCTCGGCGGTGCCGGTGATGCCCAGATGAGTGGCGGTGATCTCGGTCACGCCGCCATTGGTGTCGACCGACTCGAACGTGCCCGTGCTGTCGATGTCGCCCGCAGAGAGATTGGAAGACGACCAGGAGACGAGGTCGATGGGCACCTCTTCTCCGCCAGGGAAGGTGGCATAGGCCTTGAACTCCACGGTCTGTGGCGCACCGGTTCGAGGCCGGAGCGCAACCTCGGCGGGCTCCACGCGGATGGACTCGACATCCCCGTCGGGCAGACCCGTCCCAGCGGAGCGCCGCTCACAGCCGACCACCAGAGCAGCGAAAAGCAACCACGCACGGCTCACTCCGCCACCCCCGTGTCCAGCACCTCGCGGCTGGTGCGCCCCGCCCACTCGTAGTACGCGACCTCGATGCCCGCGCCCGGCGGCGGCACTGCATAGCCGTCGAAGACGATGCTGTTGTCGCCCGCGTCGTAGCGCCATCCATGGCGGTCTCTCCGGTGCACAAGCGCGCCGTCCACACGCACCTCCATGGTCGCGAGCTCCGGAAGCTTGGCGAGGTAGAACCGGACCTCGAGTCCGAGGACCTTCAGCGCCATGCGCTCCAGCATGGCGTCATAATCGTAGGAACAGATCGACTCCCGCAGTCCGCCCGTCTGCTCCTGTGCCTTGACGTACCGGGGCGCGGGGTCGGCCGCCGCAGCGATCGAAGCGCATCCGTCCGGAAGGTCTCCGGTGATGGCATTCACCACGACCGCTCCGTTCGCGTGGGCCGCATCGATCGCATCCACGAAGTCCGCAGGACTGAACGACGACTGATCATCCTCGTCGGTAAAGAATACGACCTCGAGGTCGGCCCGCGGCCGCAGCTGGCCGCTCTGCGCAGCGCCCACGGCTGCCTCGAAGCCCACCTCCGTCCGGTCGCCGTCTCCCACGCTGGTGACCTGCGCCACGAATGCGTCCGTGAGGTCCGGGTTGTCCGTGGCGAGCATGGGGCCGAGCAGCTGGCCACCCCCGCCCCCATCGGTCGTGGTTACCCCGAGCTGGAAGTCGACCGGGGCGGTGCTCAGGAACGTGATGAAGGTGGCCGCGTGGCTCGCGAGCTGGAGCTGCTCCTCGTCCATCGAGTAGGAGCTGTCGATGACCCAGAGGATGTCGACCCCGCCCTCGCGTGCCGGCTGCCGGAAGCTCTCGACATCCTGCTTCCGAACGACGTCGTAGTCGACGCAGCCCGTGAGCAACGCGAGACCGGTTCCGACTGCTCTGGGGAAGATCCGCATACGCGAAACGTACCACGACCCGAGGCAGGGTTGGACCCAAGAAACCACAGACTCAGAACCCGTTCGCGGGCACCACGACCACGGCACCTCCACCCTCCCCGCCCCCTGTCGGCGAGAGCCCCGGGAGACCGAAGAACATCGACTGGGAGACATTGGCGTCCAGCGCCACGCCGCCTCCGAGCACGATCCCCACGCCGTCGCCAGCCGCCACACCGAGGAAGGAAGCACCATCGGCCGATGGATCGATGTTTCCCCCCACCAGAGGCCCGTGAAGCAACCAGGCCCGACCGATCGAACCCGTGGCGGGTGCACCCACCAGCAGGTCGTCCGACCCGTCATTGTCCGCGTCTCCTGCAGCGGCGACGCCGGCGCCGAGCAGGTCTCCCGATGCGAGACCATCGATCTGGCAGACCGCCGCCTGCCAGACCCGACCGTCGCCGGAGGGCAGACCGGTCACGATCCAGACCGCACCCCTGCGACCGAGTCGTCCGGGTGCCGAGAGTGCCACGTCCCCGTTTCCATCACCGGTGACATCGCCCACCGATGCGACCCGGAGTCCGAAGAGGTCCTCCAGGCCTCCAGTGTCAAGATGCGCCGCCGCGTCGGCAGCCGTCGTGCTGGCGTCTGCGGGTCCGGACAGGAAGGACACCGCGCCAGCGGCCGAAACTCCGTCGATGGTGGACGTCGGAGCCCCGACGATGAGGTCCTCAAGACCATCTCCGTCCAGATCGGATGCTGCCAGCGCGGCGCCGAACTGCCCCGCTGCCGACACGCCGGCAATCCGATGTCCATCCTCGAGCCCGACCGCCCCGGCCTCGATTCCCGGGAACACATGCACCGACCCGACAGCGACGCCGTCCGCCGTTGTCGCGCCGGGCGCAGCGATCAGCAGCTCGGCGCCGGGCTCCCCGTTCAGTTCGGCCATGGCGACGGCCCGGCCCGCCTCTCCGGCCGCTCCGAATCCTGGCGTCTCGATCCCCGCAATCCAGAGTTCCGTCGTCGAGGCCGCGAGCGAGCGATCGCCCGTGATGGGCCCGGCGACAAGCCATGCTCCGCCCGGCCCGCCACCCTGCCCCGGCCCACCGATGAGCAGATCGGCCATGCCGTCGGCGTTCGCGTCGCCGACCGCGAGACTCGAGCCCGCCGCCGGATGCTGCTCTCCACCGTCGGCCACCGTCAGCCTCGCGGTCGTCCGGTCGACCAGCCGCTGCGGATCGCCGGGAGAGATGTTGGCATCCACGAGGAATACGGCGCCATCTCCCTGACGCCCCGCATCCCTGCCCCACCCTGGCGCTCCCACGGCGAGCGTGGCCGATGCAGCGGTGAGACCTGTCGCGGCCACGGCCGCTGCACCCGCTTCCATGCGCGACCCGGTGCCAATGATGACCAGGCCGGCGTCTGCAAGGTCGGCATCGTCCTCCCACCCGCAGCCGTCGTGCGTTCCATCGCAGTCGTTGTCCACGCCGTCGTTGCAGATCTCCCCGGCGTTGCCCGGACTCGCAGCCCTGTCTTCATCATCGCAGTCGCCGCCATTCTCTACAAAATCATCTCCGGGCTGCAGGCAGTCGGAGACCGCACTCTCGTCCGAACCGAATCCATCCCCATCAGCGTCCTCGTACCAGAGCTGCTGCTCCGGGTCTCCCGTGGCGGGATCGCAGTCGTCGTCGATGCCGTTGCAATCCTCGACCGCGCCCGGGCGGATGGCGGCGTTGGTGTCGTCACAGTCGGTCCCGTCGACGACGAATCCGTCCGGAACGGAACCGCAGCTGGATGTTCCCTGCTCGGCATCGCCGAATCCGTCGCCATCGGCATCCGGCCACACCATGAACGCGTCCGCGGTGTCGTCCACCACCCCGTCGCAGTCGTCGTCGATTCCATTGCAGCGCTCCACGGCCGCGACATTCACCGTGGCATCGTAGTCGTCGCAGTCGTCGCCGCCATGGGCGGCGCTCCGGTATCCATCGCCGTCCACATCGAGGCGGTTGGCGAGGTCCTGGTCATCCACACGGACGCAGCCAGGACCGACCAGCTGGAGGAGGAGGGCAGGATGCATGGGCGAACGCCTCACTTGCAGCGCTTGAGGCGCTTCGA
>JAYYRS010000116.1:0-5476 GCA_036126975.1 Myxococcota bacterium | reverse complement strand
TGATGTCGTGCGCCTTGGTTCGCGCAACGACGTCCTTGTACATCTCGATCGAGGTCGACTTCTTGAGCGTCTGCAGGATCTCCCGGTTGGCCGACTCGATGCCGTAGTAGATGCGGTTGCACCCGGCGGAGCGCATGGCCTTGAGGACGTCGTCCGTGATGCAGTCCACCCGGGTCCGCGCGGCCCACACGAGGGGGAGCTTGCGCCGGTTGATCTCGTTGCAGATCTCGATGACGCGGTCCTTGCGGATGGTGAAGGACGAATCGAAGAAATCGAGCTCGCGGATGCCGAACTCCTTGTAGCAGATCTCCAGCTCGTCTACGACGTTCTTGGGCGACCGGGCCCGAAACGGCTTCGATCCCTGCTCACAGAAGATGCACTTGTACGGGCAGCCCCGGCTCGTGATGAAGCAGGTGAAGTTCTTGTGCTGGGAGATGAAGGAGTAGTAGATGCTGTTGTCGATCAGGTGTCTCGCCGGAAAGGGAGACTCGTCGACGTTGCAGTCCTTCTGCTTGGGTGTGACAACGACCGTGCCATCGGGTTGCTTGAATGCGATGCCGCGCACCTCTGCCAAGTTCCGACGCTTCACCAGCGCCTCAAGCAGGTCGGGCAGCGCGTACTCCGCCTCATGCGTCACGGCGTAGTCGATCTCCGGGTAGCCCAGCGTCTCGCGCGGGTAGATGCTCATGTGGACGCCGCCCCCGATGACGGGCACGTCGACCTTCTCCTTGATGGCCTTGATCCAGTCCATCGACTGGAAGAAGAGGTAGGTGGTCAGCGTGTAGCAGACGTAGTCGGGGCCGAAGGCCTGGAGGCGTGCGACGGTGTCGTCGAGTCCGAGGTCTTCGGCATGAGCGTCGATGAAGATGACGTCGCATCCGGCCGCCTCGAGGATGCCAGCGACGTAGAGGAGGGACAGGGAGGGGAAGATCCCGTAGTTCTCCTTCACCGTCTTGATGCCGGGCTCGTTCCGGACGGGACCGTACGGCGGGTAGACGAGCGCGACTTTCAGGCCCTCGATGGCCCTCCGGCGAGTGTTGCGCGCGTTCATGCAGACCTCCGTGTCGGGACATCCTACCCCGAATGTCGCCGGTTGGAAGAACCGCAGTGCAGGGCGCCTTCGTTGACGCGCGGTCAATCCTGCAGCAGGTGGACCGCGCACGATGGGACACGCATTGACCGGCACGGGCGGTTCGCGGCCGGTAGGCTCGACCCGTGCATGCGCGATGGCTGCTACTGATCTTCGCCCTGGCGGCCTGCTGGCTTGGCTGGTGGGCCGGCCACAATCCTCTGCCGGACGGTTTCCAGAACGAATACCTGCACGTTGGGAACGCCTACGACTTGTGGGCGGCGCTGCAGGCCTTCGATGTCTGGCATCTCCGCTGGTACATGTACACCGGCTACTGGCCGTGGGGATTCTATGCGCTCCCCTGGCCGGCGCTGGCTGTGGCCGGGCCCGACCGCGTCGCGCTGTTGTCTGCCAATCTGGTCCACCTCGGCGTGCTGCTGATCGCAATGCGCAGCCTCGGGCGAACCCTCGGAGCGCCCCTCGCTCCCGTGCTGGTCGTGCTGTGCCCGGGGGTGTTCGGAGGGCTCGTCCGCTTCGAACCGAACCTCGCGGACATCGCATGGGTCGCCGCCGGCGTGGCGGCACTTGTCGCCAGCCGCGGCCTGCGGAGCCGCCGCCACGTCGTCGCATGGGGTGTCTCCCTCGGACTGGGGCTGATGTTCGACCGGCTGACCGTGGCGTTCTTCCTCCTACCGGCGGTCGTTCCGTTGCTGCCGGGCGCCGGGCGCCGCGGCTGGAAGAATCTCGGGCTGGCCGTCGGCCTGTCGTTGGTCATCACGGGGGCCTACTACCGAGAGTTCTTCGGGCGTCACGCGGGCGAACTTCTCGGCCAGGCCCCCGTTGGCGAGATCGACGCGGCCGGGCAGCTCACGGTGACCGGCGGGGTGGTGCCGTGGTTGTACTACCCGCTCAGCCTCATCGACACCCAGGCCGGGCCGGTGATCGGGTTCCTGATGCTCCTCGGCGTCGGGGCTGCGGCTCGGGAGGTCTGGTCGAAGCGCCGGGCCGGGCTTGGGGGCCCGAAGGCGGTGGTCCTGGCGAGCGTGCTCGGGCCGCTGATCTTCTTCAGCCTCGTCGCCAAGAAGCAGGTCTTCTACACGCTGCCGGTCCTCGGGCCCTTGGCTGCGCTGGCTGCGTGCCGGGGCCGCATCGCCTGGCTGGGAGTGGCGGTCGGTGCGTGGACCTTCGGGGTCCTCGGCGTGGGGCTGCTGCCCGGGAGAGGGGTGGTGGTCGAATGGTTGCCGGACCGGTGGGTCGCGCCGCGGCACACGCTGGCCGAGCCCCCAAGCTTCGAGCGCTGGCCCCTCGATGAAGCCATCGCCGCGATGCCCGATGAACGCGCGACGGGGATGGCCGTTGGCGCGGCGGGTCCGGGACAGCAGGGTCCTGCCGTGCTCGCGCTGTCGCTGGACGACAGGTTGTTCGAGGGGTTCCTTGCACTCGCCATCCGTGAGCGACGCCCTGGTGCCCAGGTCCGGGGTGTGATCACCGACCCGAACGGGACCTACGAGCTGCTCGAAGACCAGCAGGCGCTCCTGTTGGCGACGCCCGCGGGGGGGGGGTGGCCCACTCGCGCCGCGTTGAACCGCGAACTGCTCGCCGTCGGGTATGCGATCGGCCAGCTGCCTCCGGTCGCCAAGGTCGTGGCGGAGGCGGCCGCCGACTTCGAGGAGACCGCACGATTCCCGGCGGGCGACCTCGACCTCGTTGTCTTCGAGCGCGCCGCGGCGAGCGAGGAGCGGCCGTAGCCGGCCGGGCTTGCTATCGTCTGTCCTCCCAACCACTCGGAGGGCCCGGTGGCGGATGCACCCCCCGCGCATGGACACCCACCCGAGGACCAGGCGGCTCGGCGCGTCGAACACGCGCGCGGAGCCGTGAACCGGCTGAAGGTCCTGATGGATCCGGTACGTCGTGGTGACGAGGAACAGGTCGCCGAGCTGTCAGACACCTTCGTGGCGCTGGTCCGCGAGACGCTGGTCCACGGTTCCCTGTCGCTTCGCATCGATCAGGACGGGATCTGGCTGTACGAGACGGAGCTGACGGGACATGATCTCGTTGGCAGCGCACTGACGGAGGGGCTGTCGAACGAGGGGCTCGAACAGATCACCATCCTTGTGTCGGTTCCCAACGACGAACTGTGCGCGCTCGCCCGGATGCTCGCGCGCGACTGGCGCGCTCGGCCGACCGAGGAGCCTGGGCTCGAGGCACAGGCCTGGGCTGCGGACTTCAACCATGTGCTGCTGGAGGTGGGTGCACGAAGCGTCATCGATGTCGTGGATGACGGAGAGGTGTCGGCCGAGGAGATGGTCACCCGCCTGATCGGCCAGCTGGGACTGCAGGTGACGAACCCCGAGGTCGCAACGGCGCTTGACGCAGAGGTCGGCGCGGTGATGCGCGAACTCCGTTCGATCGGCGGGCACGACCTCGACAGCGGGTCACTTGACGTGTTGGAGACAGAGCCCGCCCATGAAGCCTTCCGCCGTGAACTGCATGCGGTCCAGGCCGGTGCGGATGCACGGTTGGAGCGCCTCGGTCTCGTGCTGCTCGGCACGATCCGCCACGCGCCCGATGCCGGACACGCTGCGGAGAGCATCCGCGTCATCGGCTACCACCTGCGCACGGCGGCAGCGGCGGGCGATGTCGCGACTGCGGGTGCGCTCGCGCAGCGACTCGCGACGCTGGTCCAGCCGGGTCTCTTTCAAGGGTGGACGCTGGCCCAGCCGGTCTCGGTGTCGATGGGAACGCTCCTTGACGATGTCATGGCCCGCGCCATCGCGGACGGCACGCATCGCAATCCCGACCTCGAGGCGTGGCGCGGATTGCTGTTCAGCCTCGGTCAGCTGGCCGCGCCGTCGCAGCTCGATGCCATCCTGCGCCTCGGGCGGCCGCTGCAGGACCGGGGGATGCTCCAAGCGCTCGGAGACGCGATGTTGCTGGTCGCGGAGCGGGGGCAGTCCGATCTCCGAGACGTGCTGTCCAGGGCATCCGAGGCGGATCTCGCGGTCGTGCTGCTCGCGCTCGGACGACGGCCGGACCCGACCCTCGTGGAACTCATCCTGGCCCGCGAAGGGAGCCCAGACCCCCAGGTGCGGGAGGCGGTGCTCATCGCGCTTCGGGCCCACCAGTCGCCCCGAATCAAAGAGGTGATGCGGCGCGCTCTCGATGACCCGGCCGCTTCCGTGCGGATGGAGGCGCTTCGGTACCTGTCGGTGTACCGGGATGCAGCAGCGGGCGAAAAGGTCGAAGCGAGACTGTCCGGCGTCGGGGAGCGGGACGCGGACGAGGCGGAGCTGCGGGCACTCGCCATCGCGTCCGCCATCATGACCCGGGGGGAAGGTCTCTCTCGTCTCGAGGACATCGCCACCGGGGTCGTGAGGTGCAAGCATCCCCAGGCGCCGAGGGCTGCCTTGCACGGGCTCCGAGCGGGTGGCGGTGCGGGTCGGGAGGCCTTGGAGCGGATCGGGCGCAGCCAGCCTGCACTGCGGGATGAGATCCGCGCGCTGCTTGGAGGCACCCGATGAGCGACAACATGCGCGCGTTGCGGACCCAGATGACCCAGCTGGGCAACCGGTTCGGGCAGGTCGTGCGACAGGCCCAGATCTACGGAGAACAGCATCCAGCACTCGACGCGGCAGTCGACGATGTCGTCCATCTTGCCGCCGAGGTCTTCAAGATGGCCGGACCAGTGGGGTTCTCCCTGGCGATGCCACGCATCGTCATCGCGGGAACGGCCATCCGTCCGCCGGGGGAGCTGCACAGCCCCCTGCAGGAACTGGAGACGTTCCTGGCGTCACGTGGACTGGGCGGGCTGCGCATCACGGGAGCCATCAACGACAAGGAGCTGCTCGGCGCCGTGCGCCTCCTGCTGGACTACGAGGGCGACGGCGCGCCTGGGCCCGAGGCGATCAACGCGCGACTGGGAGAGCGTGGAGTCGAGGCTCTTGTCTTCACGAAGGTGCGACAGGAACGGGATCGCGAGGCGGCAGGTGGAGTCGACGATGCGGTCCTCGGCGACATGCGCTTGTATCTGCGAGGCGTCCGGGCGGTGCAGCGACTGCTGGAGCGGGGAATCACCCCGGCCATGGAGCTTGAGCTGAACCGGATTGCCGATGGCCTGGTGGCGGCACACTCGGCGGCGCCGCATCGGTTGCTCGCGCTCGCCACACCACGACAGCTCGTTCCCTATGCGCTGCGCCATCCGATGCACATGGCGATTCACAGCGTCGCGATCGGCAGTCGGTTCGGCCTGAACGACACCGAGCTGGTCGAGCTCGCCGTATGCGCGCTCCTGGTGGACCTCGGCATGGGCGCAGTGGATCCGCAGATCCAGTCCCGGACCGGTGCGCTCAGCGCTTCGGAGATGGCCCAGCTGCGGTTGCATCCGGTGCATTCGGTCCAACGTCTGCT
>JAYYRS010000115.1:0-10673 GCA_036126975.1 Myxococcota bacterium | reverse complement strand
CACCGAGGAAGTCGCGGAGAAGCTGGGCCTCCGCTGAAGGCTCCCGCGGCCCTGGCATGATGCCGACGTGACTCGCCGCGACACCATCGCCCTGACGCTCCTGCTGCTGGCCTGCTTCGGGCTCGCCATCTTCGTGCGCGCATCCGCGGCGGGAACGGTTTCGACCGGCAGCGACTCCTTGGGGCAGTACCTCGCGGCGATGGCGGTCCTGCGCGGAGGAGAGCCTTTCGTCCCGAATCCCGAGGGAGGCCATGCCCTCTGGGCATGGGTCCTGCCGCTCGTCGCAGTGGCGCCATCCCTCACGGGCCTCATCGAGCTCAGGATGGTGCAGGCCGCCCTGTTGGCGCCTGTTTCCGCCGCGGCCGCGTGGGTGCTGGCCGGGCACGGAGATGAATCGGACGGGGCGGGGGGGCGGCGCGCCGCCGCGGGCGCGGGCGCGGGCGTCACGCTCGCCCTGGACCCCGGCCTCGTCGATACCCTGCAGGTTGCGTTTCGGGGGTACGCCGCACCGGAGTTCCTGGGATTCACGATGTTGTTTGGAGTGCTTGCGCTTCGCGGACGGGCCTGGGCACTGCCAGCGGCGACGCTGTTCCTCGTCGGCGCATCGGGGCAGCATCCGCTCGCAACCGGAGCCGCGCTCGGTGCGCTCCTGGCGCTGCCGTGGCTTCGCCACGCGGTGGGCCTGAAGCCCGTGCTGGTCTCCTGCGCCGTCGGGCTTCTTGCCGTGGTTCCTCGGCTTGCACATGTCGCAGCGGTGGCAGACTGCGGGCTGGGGGCGGCCGCCTGTCTCGGAGCCGTCGCAACGGGAAGCGCCGAGCCACATGTCTCTTCCTGGGACCTTCTTCTCCGCGCTGCGCACGACCGCGTGATGGTGGAGGGTCCAGCGGTCTGGCTGCCACTGCTCGCGGGGCTCATGCTTGCACTTCTTCCCGGGCGGGCCTTCTCCCACCAGCGCGCAGCGGCGGTTTTCGTGGTGGGTGCGTCGCTCGGCATGGCACTCGTGGGCCTGTCGATCGATACGTTTCGGCCCTACCATCTCCGGATCGTCGCTGCGCCCCTGGCCATCGTGGCCGCCGCGGGTCTGTCTCGCGCCCGACCGCTCGGTGTTCTGCTGGCCCTCGCCGCTGCGTATGCGTGGGGACTCCAGCGACCGGTTGGACCCGGCGCAGGAGGTGCTGGGGCGGATGTCCTCGGGGCAGCGATCGCGCAACAAGACGGGCCGGTGCGTGTCGATGGCATGTGGCTGCAATCCCCCGTCGGGGCTGAACCCGCGCCCGCGGTTCTCTCGGCCGTCCTCCAGGGCGCTGACCCGGAGCAGCTGTCGCTCGCGCCCGGGACGCCGGTATTGCTTCTCGTGAGCGGCCTCGCTGGCGTGGAGCCTGCAGCGGTCCTGACGGGACCTGGCTGGATGCTGCTGCGCTTTGACGATCCGAACGACGCCGTTCGCTTCACCGCAGAACAGGATCCGCCGCCCGTGCTCGTCGGCGGCGCGCTGGACTGGCAGAAGGCGATCCACCCCACGCTTCCGGAGGGCTGGGACCCTGGCTGGCCTCCGCTGTGAGCATGCAGCGGTACCGGCCGTCCCGGCCATGCCGGGCATTGCAGCAGCGCGCCTGAACCCTGGCGGCGTTGGTCGTCAGGGCTGCATCGGGCCGATGCCGTGGCCGTCCCGTCGCCGTCCGATGAACGCGCTCAGTGCGACGACGAGGCCGAGCAGTCCTCCGACAGGGGCCGCGCCCGCGCTGGCGCAGCCGGTGGTCGTCGCGGCACGGTTCGGAGGGGTCGGGAACGCGGCGGAGGCATCCGCAGTGTCATCAACGCCGTACCCCTGCACCGATGCCGATTCGCGCTCCGCGTCGGGTGCATCGTCTTCGCCATTGCAGTCCTGGTCGATTCCGTCGCCGTAGATCTCTGGGGTGGCAGGGCTCACGAATGCGTTGGCATCGTCACAGTCCTCGCCACCATGGCGTGCGCTGTCATACCCGTCGCCATCTGCATCGTAGTCGGACGCTCCGTCGCAGTCCTGATCGCGGCCGTCATAGAAGCGGTCTGCTGCACCGGGATGGGTCGTCGCATCGGCATCGTCGCAGTCCAGGCTGCTTGGCCAGCCGTCATCATCGGCGTCCGGGTCGGCAAGACCATCGCAGTCCGTATCGATCTTGTCGCCTTCCCGCTCGGTCGCTCCCTGGCCGATTCCGGCGTCCGTATCCACACAGTCGGTCCCACCGAACTGCATCGCCCGCTCACCGTCGCCGTCCTGGTCGAAGTCGTCCGCACCGTCGCAGTTCGTGTCGATCCCGTCGTACCAGACCTCCTTTCCAAGCTCGTGCACGGTGCGGTCCGTGTCGTCGCAGTCCCGGCCGTGGACGAATCCATCGCCGTCGAGGTCGGCCAGCTCCCATGCCTCGTCGCCGCCGTACATGCCCCAGTCCGCCGGAGTGCCGTCGAGGTCGGCGGTGCCCGCATGGCCCGCGTCGAGGGCATCGGAGACCCTCGTGAGTGCAAAGTCCCCTCCCTGCGCGTCGACGAAACCGGGAACACCATCGATGGTCGAACCATCCAGGCTCACGTTTCCAGCGAGAACGCCGCCCAGCGACATTCCTTCCACGAGGGTGGAGCGGATTTCGACCTGACCGCTCGCACTGGCGACCGCCTCGCCTTCATTGCCGGTCAGGATGCTCGCCTGGATGGTCACAGCGCCAGTCTCGGCCGCGATGCCCGCCCCGATCGCTGCATGGTTCCCGACCATCGTGATGTGGGAAAGGACGAGGTCGCCGCCGTCGAGGTGGAAGGCTCCTCCGGTTGATGGCGCACGGTTGCCGACGAGCAAGGCATTCTGGAGCATGATCTTGGACTCGAGGGCCGCGATGCCTCCCCCGTGCCGTGCCCATCCGTCCCGCAGAAGGACCCGGGTGAGCGCCGCAGTCGCATGGTCTGCGAGGATGTGGCCCCCGGTCGTGGCGACGTTGTCCTGCAGGTCGAGGTCCGATGCCGTGAGCGCAGCGGTCGGGCCCAGATAGAGTCCGGCGCCGCGCTCGGCCTCGGAACCGCGGATCTCCACCGTCGTGATGTCGAGGGTTCCACCCGTCATGGCGATGGCGCCACCTGCGTCCAGTGCGGTGTTGTCGCGGAAGGCGGAGCCGCGGATTCCGATGTCGGCGTGGGCGCCGAAGATGGCGCCCCCGGTGCTGGCGGAGTTCCCCTGGAAGAACGAGTTGACGACGCCGAGGCTGGAACCTTCCTCCGCGCGGACGACGCCTCGGTCACCCATGGAGTCGAAGACCCCCACATGGACGAGGCCGGCCGCTGCGCCGGGAGCGATGCGCATGGCGTAGCCATCGGACGAACCGGCGCTGCGAAGCTCGGACTTCGAGAGGACAAGCGTCCCGGAGAGGACGGTGACGGCCCTGTCGGCGCCGCTGATGGACAGCCCGGTCACCTCGGCGATGGTCTGGGGGCCATCCACGGTCAACGAGTGGATCTGCGCACCCTCAGCGGCGATCACCCTGACCTCCACGCCACCATCGATCTTGATGTCCCCATGTCTCCCAGGCAGGAGTGTGAGGGTCGAGCCGTCAGGGATGTGGGTGAGTGCGCTGTTGAGGTCGGGAAACACGCTCGACCCCTGGGATGTCACGACCTGGACCGGGGCTGCCGTTGCTGCCATGCTGGCGAACAGTCCGAGAGTGGCAACGATTCGCATGGTTTCTCCAAGAACACGGACGGAGCCTGCACCCCAACCGGTGCGCTTTCGTCCTGCGGTCGGGGCGATCGGAACCAGCGGGGCGGAACATGAGCCCTGGACGCACGTCGGAGGGCAAGCCTCGGGCTAAGGTCGGTTCCGTGTCGGATGCCCTCTGCGAGACGCCCGCGACGATCGGGCCGTTCAATGTCATCCGCCCTCTCGCAAAGGGCGGGATGGCGGCCGTGTTCGAGGTAGAGGACCCGGCGACCGGGCGGCGCGTTGCGCTCAAGCTGCTGACCCAACGCGGGCTGGCACGTCCCCGCTTCGACCGCGAGTACCGGTCACTGACGCGGCTCGACCATCCAAACATCGTCCGGGTCTACCAGTTCGGCATCACCGATTCGGGAGAGCGGTACCTCACGATGGAGGTGGTCGAGGGGGAGGCCGCACAGGTGCATGCCAAGTCCCTGGGCCGGCCCGGCACGCCTGCGCGGACCGGGAGGGTCCTTCACGTCGTACGGGAAGTCGCGCTGGCGCTGGCCTATCTCCACGACCGTGGCCTGGTCCACCGGGACCTGAAGAGCAGCAACGTGCTGGTGCTGGCGGACGGCGGCGTGAAGCTTCTGGATTTTGGTACGGCTCGTCTGCTCGATCCGGATGACGAGATCACCCGGCACGGCGAGTTCGTCGGCACCTTCGCCTACGCTTCGCCCGAGCAGCTCCGGGGAGAGCAGGTTGACACCCGTACGGACCTGTACGCGCTGGGTGTCCTGTTCTACCGACTCCTTACCGGAAAGCGTCCGTTTGAGGGCGATAATCCGCACGCTCTTGCGCGGCTCCACCTCGAACATGTCCCTGCCGCGCCCGACCAGGTCGTCGCGGGCGTGCCGCCGGATGCGGCTGCGCTGGTCATGCGGCTGCTCGAAAAGGACGCTTCGGGCCGGCCCGCGACTGCGTGGGTCGTGGTCGATGCGCTCGACCGGTTGCTCGGCGAGGCAGGCGCGGATCCCGTCAGTCCTTCCGACCTGTGTGTCCCCGAACTGGTCGGCAGAGAGGCTGAGGTCGGCAGATTGCGTGCGTTCCTCGACGACCCGACAGCGGGCCGCGTCCTCCTCGTGTCGGGACGGGAGGGTGCAGGTCGCGATCGTGTGCTCTCGCAAGTGGAGGCCGATGCGCGGCGGCGTGGCCAGGCCACGTTCTCGGCGCGCTTCCCAGGCGGTGGCGGCGTGGGAGCACTGGCGGCGCTCGCCCGGGAGATCGCCCGGGGGCTTCCGCGAGCGCCGGGGCGACTCTCGGATCCAGACCTCAGTTGCATCCTGCGTGCCGCGGGGCCCACGACCGATCGGGCCGTACCGGGAGTTGTTTCTGCCTTGTCCTCGCTGATCCGGAGACGGCAGGAGGCGAACGGAAACGGCCTCATCTTGATGTTGCGGGACGTCCATCGGACGCCGCCGCTCGCGCGCAGCGTGCTTGCGGGTGTGCAGGCCGAGGCCGCGCGGGAAGGCCAGCAGGTCGCAATCGTGGGTACGGTCCTCGCGGGTTCGATGCCGCCGGAATCCCTGCAGTCTGGCGCGGTCTGTCTGACATTGCGCGCATTGGCGCCTGTGGATGTCGGCCGGCTCGTTGGAGCGGTCCTGGGTCGGCGCGCTCCACCACCCAGCCTCGCCTCCCGCTTGCATGCGGCGACGGGCGGACTGCCAGGGGATGTCGTGGAGGTGCTGCACGCGATGGTGCAGGAGGGACTCGTGGTTGCGCGCCGGGAAGGGCCTGCCCGTGTGGTCTGGCGGGATCGCTCAGGGGGACGACTCGCGGTTCCGGCGAGCATCCGTGACCGGCTCCTGCTGCAGATCGATGCCCTGAGTCGACCCGAGCGGCGTCTCCTGGAGGCAGCCGCGATTGCGCAGATGCCTCTTCGTGCCGCGGCACTGGCGGCGGCGGTCGAGTCGCCCCCCGCAGAGGTCGTTGAAGACATCTCGCAGCTTGCGTCCCGCGGACTGCTCCGACGGTCGGATGACGGCTGGGTGCCGGATACCGGCTTGCTCGGGCAGCTCGTACGGGAGCGGGTCGGTGGAGCGAGGCGTGTGCATTTCCAGCAGCGGCTTGCAGCGGCCGTTGGAGGCGCTGAGGTCGGTCCGGGGAAGCTGCGGCTGCTGTTGGGTGCGGGCCACCTGCGCGCGGCGGCCGAGGCGGCCGTCATGTGGGCACCAGAGGCGATCGCAGACCACCGAGCCGCATCGGTTGCACCCGTGCTGCTCCGCGTGCAGCAGGCGGTGGAAGCCGACCCTCCTGACGACATCCCACCGGGGATCCGGGTGCGGTTGACCATCGCGGCGCTGACCACGTCCGCCGTGGTGCGGCCGACCACAAGGGCCGAGCTTGCCGCGCTATCCTCGCTCCCGGTGCCGGATCCGTTGCGGGCTGCAGTGGACCTCGCAGAAGCACGACTTCGGCGGACCATGGGAGACCCTGCAGGCGGCGGTGCCGCGCTGGGGCGGGCCCGCGGCCGGCTGCGCCGGCATCCGGATCAAGCCACCGCACTCGCCGTCGACCTTGAGCAGGGACACATGCTCGCACTGAGCGGCGACCCGGCCGGTGCCTTGCTCGCGTTCCAGGCCGCAGGCCGGGCGGCCGATGTGCTCGGGTCGCGAGTTGCGCACGAGGATGCGGGCGTGGGTGAAGCACTTGCGCGGTATGCGCTCGGCGAACTCGACGAAGCCGAGTCGTTGCTCGAGATGGTGCGACAGGCAGCTTCGGCGCGTGCAGGCGTCGCGGCGGGCCTGCATGCAGGCGTCCACCTCGTGGAAGTTCTCCGGGTGTGCGGGCGCCACACCGAGGCGCTGTCCGTGCTGGACGCGGGTCTCGATCATGCGCGGGTCGCAGCACGACCGCATCTGCATGCGGCAGCCTTGCAGGCCCGAGCCGCAATCTCATTGGACCTGTTCCGCCTCGGAGAGGTCCGAGACCTGCTCGCTGAGGCGGAGGGCATCGACGTTGCCGCGCTCGATCCCTGGCTGCGGGGCGAGGGTGCTCGGCTGCGCGGTCGACTGCATCTCGCTGCCGGAGAGTTCACCCAGGCGGTGGCGATCCTGGAACCTGCCCTCGAACAGGCGGCATCGGCGGGATTGGCGCTGCTCGAGGCGCGGACCGCCGCCTGGTTGGGCGAGGCATGCGCCATGGCCGGGGACGGCGTAGCCGCCCGCGCGGCGCATGAACGTGCCGCCTCCCTGCTGGTGGAGCATCGCCACACGCCGATCCAGGCAGAGGTGTGTGGTCGTCGCGCCTTCGGAGGCGAGCCCGATGGAGCGCATGCGCCCGTTGAGGCCTGGCTGGCGGGCGCACCCGCCCGTCTGGCTCGGCTGGAACGTGCGATTGCATCGCTTTCCAAGACGGACGCCTGTTCACGGGTGGTCGCGAGCACGCTCGTCGATGCTGCGGAGGCCGCCCTCGCGGATTTCGCGGCGCTGCTGGGCCCGCGGGAAGCCAGTGCGCTGCGGGTGCATCCCTGGCGGGTACAGGTGGACCGGCTGACAGCACGGTTCCGCGTTGAATGAGGAATGTGGTCCCGTATCGTCACTTGCCAATGGGAGTGCAACCGGACAATACGCACCGAACGCAACCGCGTGCCCTGTCTACGCTCTGTGGGCAGGCGCGATCCGGTTGCATCCTGACTGGAAGGACACCCGATGGGCCGCAAGCCGAAGACCTACCCCGAGCTGGACGCCGTGCGCGACCTGATGGGCACCATGCCTGACGCCGACATCGCAGTGCAGGCGAATACGTCCGCAGCAAAGGTTGGCCGGTACCGCAGGAAGCATGGCATCAAGGCCTATGAGGGCTACAAGTTTGGAATCCGGGAAGGGGGCGCCAGCGCTTCGACGGGGGCGGGGAAGCCGAAGACGGAGCGGAAGACCAGCGGGAAACAGAAGCGGAAGTCGCCGGGACGCCCCTCCAAGATCGCCCCCTTCCGCGCGAAGGTTGGCAAGGTTCCCGACCGGGAGGTCGCCGAGCTTGCCGGGGTCACACCGGAGGCGGTCCGCATGTTCCGTCGTCGGCACGACATTGCCCTCGAGGCCACACGCTCGCCAGCCGCTGCATCCGGGGTGGCGAAGAAGCCGAGGCGGCGGAAGTCGAAGCTGGACCCCTACCAGGACCTCCTTGGGAAGGTGCCCGATGCGGAAGTCGCCGCCATGGCGAACGTGACGTCGGAGAACGTCCGTGCCTATCGACGCCGTCACTCCATCGAAGCCGAGTGGCGCAGGTCGACGCCTCCCGCAGAGCCCCCGAAGGCAGCGGTCGTCCGGTCGTCGGTGGCACCAGTCGCGGCATCCAGTGGCACACAGGCCTATGCAGTGATCGTAGAAGGAAAGGACGACGTCTTCATCGTCCTGGCGTCGAACTTTGTCGCTGCAGCCAACGAAGCCGCAGCCCGCGTGGGGGATGTGCGGATCCTGAGCCTCGAGCACATCGGCTCCGTCCTTTGAGGGGAAGGCGAGCCCCCTGATGCACCCGCATCCGGGGGGCGAGTCCTGTGGTGCGTGTGGGCGGACCGAGTCCATGCGTTACGCGCGGGTGCATGATCCGCATCGCCGACCACCTGCCCGCCAACGCCGACGCTGCTGCCCAGGCAGCGCTCACCCCGACAGCCTTCTCGATGAAGGGCTCGATGATCCTGCGAATCGCGCAGCAGGTCAGGGCGCTTCAGGCGGAGGGTGAGGCGGTGACGAACTTCACGGTCGGGGACTTCCGACCGGCACAGTTTGGCATCCCGCCCGAACTGGCGGCGAAGATCACCGAGCACATCCGTGCCGGGGACACCAACTACCCGCCCTCGGATGGCATCCCAGAACTCCGGGAGTCGCTCGCAAGCCTCTATCGAGACCGCCTGGGACTCGACTATGGGGCCGATGGCTTCTGCGTCGGTTCCGGCGCGCGCCCGCCCATCTACGCCAGCTGGCAGCTGTTCGTCCAGCCCGGCGACAAGACCGTGAGCTTCCTCCCGATGTGGAACGTCGGCTACTACGCCAGACTGTTCCAGGCGGACCACCACTACGTGCCGACGCAGGCGGAGAACAACTTCTTCCCCACGGTGGAACAGGCCCGTGAGGCGATGCGCGGGGCGCGCATGGTGCTCATCAACTCTCCGCTGAACCCCACGGGCACCGCCATCGCTCCGGAAGTGATGAAGGGCATCGCAGAGGCCCTGGTCGAGGAGAACCGCGGGCGGGACCGGCCCTGCATGCTGGTCTATGACCAGGTCTACTGGATGCTGACTGCTGCGGGGACCTCGCATGTCAATCCAGTCGCACTGGTTCCGGAGTGCGCTCCCTATGTCATCAGCATCGACGCGATATCCAAGTGCTTTGCGGCAACGGGACTGCGGGTCGGCTGGGGTGTGGCGCCGCCCTACCTGAAGGCCAAGATGAAAGCCCTCATCGGCCACATGGGTGCCTGGGCACCGCGTCCAGAACAGATGGCGACCGCGTGGTTCCTGCGGGAGCCGGAGCGCGTCGATGCCTACATGGCGGACATGAACGCAGCGGTGACGGGCCGCCTCCTGGCGCTCTACGACGGGGTCCAGGCCATGAGATCGGATGGACTTCCCGTGGACGCCATTGCGCCGCAAGGGGCGATCTATCTCTCATTCCGCGTCGATGTCGTCGGTAGCAAGCGGTTCCCCGACAACGAAGCGGTGCGTGCCTGGCTGCTCACCGAGGCGGGCACCGCCGTGGTGCCGTTCCAGGCGTTCGACATGCCCGAGGAGTCCGGATGGTTCCGCATGTCCGTCGGCGCAGTCGGGATGGATGACATCGCGGGCTCTCTCGATCGCATCCAGGCGGCGCTGCGCGCGCTGTGAACTCCGGCAGCGCTTGCCCAGCGGTCGTCGCCGGGTAAGGGTCGCCCAACCGGGAGACCCATGCCTCAGCCACGCTTCGACTCTGATGCAGACTTCCGCGCGTCGGTCGGCCGCACCCTGCAGTCGCTCATGATGCAGGCGGACGAGATCGATTCCGATGACCTGGACGTGCGCTATACCCCGGGAAATCTACAGATCGTCTTCGAGGATGTGGGCGCGACGTTTGTCCTGTCCCAGCAGACGCCCACCCATGAACTCTGGCTCAGCGCCAACCTGACGGCGTGGCATTTCGTGCATGGCGAGGGGGGCTGGATCGAGCGCGACTCCGGCGAGGACATGCTCCAGCTGCTCGGTCGACTCGTAAGCGAGAAGGTTGGCGAATCGGTGACCTTCCGGTCCTGACAGCGGGCACACGTGCTCTGGTGCATGCTTTGAGTGACGCCGTGACCAAGCCTCCGCCTCTTCCGCCCCGCTATCGACCTGAAGCCCTCGTGGGGGAGGGCGCGACCGGTGATGTCTGGCGGGCGCTCGACACCGTTGCGGAGACGCATGTCGCCGTGAAGGTGGTGCATCGGAATCTCGCCCTCCTTCCCCGCTTCCGGGCTCGGTTTGCGCGAGAGGTCAGCATCTCCGCCAGCGTCGTGCATCCGCGTGTCGTTCCGGTGCTTGATCGGGGACGGCTCTCGGACGGTCGACCCTTCGTGGTGCTGGCGCTGGCCCGACACGGGAGCCTCGAGGACCTCTTCCGCCGACGACCCCCGCTCTCGGTCGGGGTCCGGATCCTCGATCATGTGCTCGAGGCACTCGCCGTCCTGCACGCTCGCGGAATCGTGCATCAGGACCTGAAGCCTGGAAATGTCCTGCTGCATGGGGATCCAGCACGTCCTGACGCATGGGTGGCGGACCTCGGCGCAGCAGGTGCGTTGACCGAAATTGCGATGGATCGAAGAGGGATCGCAGGCACTCCAGCATGGATGGCGCCGGAGCAGCGCGGTGGGCGCGCCCAGGAGCTCGGGCCGTGGACGGACCTGTACCCGGTGGGTCTGATGCTGGCCGAGATGCTCGGTGCGCGTCGCCTCGAGATGGACACCGCAAGACGCCCACCGACGTTTCCGGTGGCGCTGCCCAAGGACA
>JAYYRS010000114.1:0-3084 GCA_036126975.1 Myxococcota bacterium | reverse complement strand
GGACGCCGGTACGGCATAGCCATCCCGGATCCCGGGCAGCGCACGGGCGTTGGTGGGGTCGAGGCAGAAGCGGTTGCCCGTCCACGACAGCAGGGCCGAGGGGTCGGACACCCGGACCTTGCAGCGCGGTGCCGCGCGCGCGAGTGCGTGGAGCAGGGCCGGCAGCGCCGCGACGGTCTCCGTGAGCCCTGGCGTCCCCGGGTGGATGAAGGCGACGCGGACACGGACCTTGCCGAAGCCTTCGACCGCATCGATCTCCAGGCCGGGCAGCGCCGGGGCGGCCGCTGCAGCCTGCCGGAGCGACGACAGCTCGTCGAGCGTCAGTGGCGCCTCGCGGGCCATCACCAGCAGGAATGCGGCTCCCTGGGTCGGGCCTGCATCGCCGAGGTCGGGTCGGGCGGGGGAAGGGTGCGACACGGTCTACCTCGAGGAGGACCCGGCATCGGCCTCTGCAGCCGATCCGGTGGATGGGGGGGGAGTCGGGAGGACCTCTGCTAGGCTCACCCAGCCCGACTCGGCGTCAAAGCACACCAGAAGCGAAATGCTGTCCTGCATCCCGACGACCTCGGAGAGACGAATCGGCCCGAAGACCTGATGATTCCATGAAAGGAACCAGCGACGTTCGTGGCTGCGGTCCCGTGCGAGCCCGCGCAGCCGCGCGATGGCGTCCTCGTAGGCCGCCGTCTCTTCGGGATCCCAGGTCCCGTTGCCGTTGGCATCCCAATGCGTGAGCAGGGCAGCGGCATGGGCTGCGGTCTCGCGCGCGTCGGCCTCCTGCTCCAGCTGGTGCTCGAGGGCTTCCACCTCCGCAGCGGCCACGTCTTGTCCCAGGGCCCGCAGACGGCGTGCTTCTTCGTCGAGCCGGGCGAGCAGATGCGCCTCTCGCCATCGGGAAGGCATGAGTCCGAGTCGAGCCAGGAGCCACGGTGTCAGGAGGCCGGTGCCGGGCACGGGGAGGGCGGTGTTGGCGACGGCGATCAGACCCGCAGGGACGACCCGGAGCAGGTCCATCAGCTGGTTGCGGACGGCATCGGTTTCCTCGCGGGTCAGGGGCGTTTCGTCCCGGACTCGCCTCGTCAGCAGCCCGAACAGCTCCTGGCTTTCCTGGAGCTCTCCCACCAGATGCGTCCACTGGCGGGAGGCCATTCTGCGCATGCCCGTCGAGAGGCGGCCCAGCATCGTTGGCGGCGCTTCGATGACGTCCAGTTCCTGCTGGAGCGGACGGAGGTCGCCGACCGGGATCCCCCGGGCCTCCAGGTCTCGCGCGAGTGCCGTGATGCGTCCCTGGGACAAGCTGCCTCCGTGCGGCGCACCGTATCGCTGCGGGCTGCCGGCCGCGAAGAGCACGTCACCGGCCGATGCTGCGGGCCGGCGCGATGGAGGACCGCGACGGCCCCGTGTCGGTGTCAGGGGGCAATCACCTGCCACGTGGCGGGCACGGCGGCCTCGACTTCTTCACGGATGACCGAGAGATCCCCCACGACGATGACCAGGGCATTCGATAGGGAGATGCCCGCGAGCGCCGCGTCGATCTCGGCCTCTGTCGTCCGGGTCACGGCGGAGAGGTCCCGCTGTAGCGCGTCCGGTCCGAGACCGTCGGCGGTCGCCGAAAGCAGTCCGCTGGCAAGCGAGGAGCGGGTCCCGGCGCCTTCGACGGCGCTGGTTCGGGCGGCCCCCACCGCTTTCGAGCGCTCAGCGGCATCGACGCCTGCGGAGGCCAGCGCGAGTTCGCCCAGCAGGTCCTTGAGCGCTGCGCCCGTCACGTCCCCACGAACGTTCGTCGATGCGATCAGCAGCCCGTCATCCGGCCCGCTCACGTGGCTGGACCGGGCTCCGTAGGTGTAGCCCTTCTCTTCGCGAAGCAGCCGATTCAGCCGGCTGGTGAAGGTGCCACCCAGTACGATCGCGCCGAGCCGGGTAGCGACCTCTGCCTCCGCACCGGTCCGATGTCCAGGCAGGATCACCCGCAGCACGGACTGGGATGAGCCCGGGGCGTCCACGAAGAGGTGCCGAGGTCCGTCGGTCACACCCCGCGCAGGGGGCACATCGATCTTCCTGGCTTCGGGTCCCGTCCAGCCACCGAAGTGCTGTGCAAGCTGCGCCTCCAGGGTGCCCATGTTGACCGCACCCGTGACGATGAATCGAGCACCATCCGGGGATGAACGGCGGACCCAGTCAGCCCGGACGGTCTTCTCGGTGACCCCCTTCAGGCCGGCAAGGGTGCCTGCGCCGGGAACGGCAGACGGGTGCCCTTCGCCGTACCACTCGGCGTAGCCCACGCGCGACGCGACCGTGCGGGGATTGTCGAGCGAGCGCTGGATCTCCGCCATCTGCAGGTCGCGCTCCCGCTCCACGTCTGCGTGGGCGAATCGGGGGCGCAACACGGCGTCGGCCATCAGCGCGAGTCCGTCATCGAGACGGTCGGCGTGGCAGTCGACGCTCACGACCGTTCCGTGCTCCCAGCTGCTCGTAGACAGGTCGATCGCGAGCTGCTCGGCGTGTGCGGCGAACGCGGCTGCGTCCCGATCTCCGGCGCCATGCATGAGCATGGTGTCGGTCAGTCGGACGAGGCCGGGATGCTCCGCAGGGCCGCTGAGTGTTCCGCCGGGAATCCAGAGCCGCACGCTCACGAGAGGCAGATCATCGCGAGACACGCGCCAGGCCTCTGCACCGGTCTCGAGCGGCAGCGACTCCGCGGCGGGTGGTGTCCAGTCTGGAGGGCTCCCGATTTCCGGCAGGGTCGAGAGGGCCTCGGCCGGCGCTGGCGCCGTGGCGGCAGCGGGAACGGTTGCCTTCGGGCCACAGCCGGCAAGGAGCAGGGACAGACAGCAGATGGTCCGCATCAGTTCTCCCCTCCGTCGGGGTTCGGCGCGGGTCGAACGCGGAGGATTCCTCGCCGCCCGGGGTTCAGGTGGGCGGCCGCGTGCCGGACGTCGTCGACCGTGACGGCGTCGTATCGCGCGATGTCCTCATCGACCCAGTCCGGTTCTCCGGCCAGGACCCGGTATCGGTTGAGCGCACTCGCACGGGACTGGAGGGACTCAAGGCTCTGGAGGAACCCCACGCTCAGCTGGTTCTTGACCC
>JAYYRS010000113.1:0-6073 GCA_036126975.1 Myxococcota bacterium | reverse complement strand
GGAGACCACCATCGCCCAACCACGACAGCGCCCAGGACAAGCACCGGGAGGGCCCAGGCGCTGGTCTGGCAGAACCACAGCCCGGCGCCCGTGACCGCGCCTGCCACCAGCAGGAGCGGGGGACGTGTCCAGCGTGCCCCGCCCGCCAACACGAGCACCAGCACCGCCACCAGGGGGAACAGCATGCTCTCCGCATGGTTGCCCCAGCCGGTATGGGTCAGCTCGCGGTAGAAGCCCGGCGCGCCGAGCATCAGACCGGCAAACGCGGGCCCTGCCCACCGCCCGCCGGCCCGCCACGCCACCGCGCTTCCGGCAGTGGCGATTCCGAGATGGAGCACCGACAGCAGCGTCTTCCAGACCCACACACGTGCACCGAGCAGCCCGAAGAACGGCGCTGCGACGACCGCCTCTGCCGTGCACCCCCCGCAGAAGTTCCGGTACTGGAGCCGCGGGGCGGCATCCCAGTGCCCGCACGCGAGCTGCACCCCGGCCCGCGCATTGAACAACTCCTCCCAGTGCATCCGTCCCCATGGACCCCAGACCACATCGGCGACATCGAGCCCGAACCCGAGGACGAGCAGGCCCGCGAGGAGCAGGAGCGGAGGGCGATCTTCGTTCACGCGGGAAGGACTCAGCGGGCGTCAGGGTGCCAGATCGTCAGCTTGCGATTGACGGCCACATCTTCCAGCACGGTCGGCTCCGCGTCCAGCCACTTCACGACGACGCGCTCGACCGACTGGAGGTCGCCGAGGCCAAAGTGCAGCGTGCCGGGCCCCTGCCCGACGGCCACCAGGGACTCGACCTGCTGCCGGTCCACCCAGTTGCCGCGATTCACCCAGACCTGGGTCCCGTATGCGCCGCGGTTGCTCGCCGGGCCGACCACCTCGATCTCGAGCCAGCTGTTCGCGCCGCACGGATTGTCGTAGATCTTCGGGCGCCCTTCGAAGGGGCCGACGATGAGCTCGCGGTATCCATCCCCGTCGAGGTCCGCATGCACCAGTCCGTAGTGGGCATCCGTGCTGTTGAACGCATGGGAAGCTGGATCCTGCGCCTCGAAACCTCCCGCCCGCGAGCCCATCCAGAGCCAGTCGGGCTGCCAGTCATGGATGTTCGACAGGGCCACCGAACCCCCGTCGGGGGGCGGCCCCGCCGCCACCCCCCGCTCGAGCCAGCGATCGTTGTCGAGATCGACCATGGCCAGGCCCCAGGAGACCCAGAATGTCTCCGCGCTCATGGGCTCCCGCTCGTACCAGTCCGCGGGCAGCGTCGGATGCGTCGCGACATCCGGAACGAAGCCGATGGCCCGCGCGGCATCGTAGTACCCGCCACCATCGAGGCTCAGGAGGCAGGTCAGGGCGGGCGCGACATCGGACATGCAGTAGTCGAGGTAGCCGTCCTGGTTCAGGTCGTTGACGCCCAGCCCCATCGCGGACGCGAGGACGTTCGCCCCTTCCTCCGGGGCGACATCCACCAGCTCAGGCAGGCCACCGCCGCCGCGACCCACGTTCTCCCAGAATGCCATCGGAGGCAGGCTGCCGCCGAGCGGCCGGTCCGTGCAGGACATGAGGTCGAGGTCCCCGTCGTTGTCCTTGTCGGTGAACTGCTGGACCAGCGAGAAACCCGGCTGGGCATCGCCCCAGGGAGAGAGATACCGGTCGACGACCCAGGCCTCGCCCGTGTTCTCCAGCAGCACATCCAGCCCCGGGATCCATCCGGCGCTGTCGACCGTGACCACGGCGCCTGCCTCCGGGACGACATCGAGTCCCGGGAGGACCATATCCAGGTCACCATCCTCATCGATGTCTCCGAATGCGATGCCCGCGTGGCAGACGCGAGGGAATCCCGGGGTGTCGTAGACGAGTTCCCAGGCACCGAAGGACATCCCGCCGAGGTTCCGCGACATGACGACGAAGCCGTCTCCGGCCCGAAAGACCTCGGGGAGTCGGTCTCCGTCGATGTCCGCGACGGCGAGACCGTAGAAGCGGCGTCCATCTTCCATCGCGCCGAGTTCGACCGGCACCCGCGTGAAGGCCCCGGTCCCGTCGTTCGCATACAGCGCCGGAAACTCCAGCTCATCGCCAAAGAGCAGATCGACATCCCCGTCGAGGTCGAGGTCGTGCGCGACCACGCTGCCGGGGATGTAGTTGCAGCTGCTGGGATCCGGATTCCCCACGATCTCCAGGTCGATCCCGCGCGCCGCGGCGGACTCCACGAAGCCATCCAGTCCGACAACAGGGTCGGCACAGGTCTGGACCGGTCCGTAGTCCACGGACTCCGCCCCCTCCCTCGGCGCAGGGCTCTCCGGCGTCTCCGCGCACCCGACCACGAACGCAAGCACTGGGGGCGAGAGGGGGCGAACCATGGGCGGATCATACATGCCCCCCGCGGACATGGGATGGTCTGCAGCGCCTTCTCGCTCGAAGCCCATCAGGAACCCATGCATGCGGAGGACCGATGACGCTTCGGGGGACCCTGCATGCAGCGCTGTCCGCGGCCGTGACCGGCCGCCCGATCGTGCTGCTGGGCCGGCTGCCGCGCGACGCGGATCGTCCGCTGCCGTCCCTCCGCAGGCTCGGCGCGGGACCCTTTCTGCGGGTGACGCTCCGCCAAGGGCCCCATGGCGGTGGCCCCGTCATCGAGCACATCGTGCTCCGCCCAGGACCCGCTCCTCCGGATTTCGTCCTCGACGGCGCCGAGCTGGAGCGAGAGCTCGCGGAGCCCGGCGACCTGCTGTGCCGGGCGGTCCGGCGATTCGACCCCGATGGACGTGCATGGATCGTCGGGCCCGGCCACTTGCGGTGTCCCGCGCTGCTCGGACGGCCGCGGTTCGGCGCCCGGCGAACGATCGACCTCGCGCTCGAGGACAAGACGGCCATCGATTCCGTCTGGGCGGAACTGGCGCTGCCCCACCTTCCGACTCGCGTGGTGCCGACCCTTCCGCATGCGCTCGATGCAGCCGCGAGAGAGCTCGACCAGGGCGACGGCACGGTCTGGGCAGGGGACAACAGCAGCGGTTGGGAGGGCGGCGCACTCGCCACGCGATGGGTGCACGACGGTCCGAGCCGCGCACGCGCCCTCGACGTTCTCACCCCACGCTGCCGGACCACCCGGGTGATGCCCTTCCAGTCTGGCCTCCCCGTGAGCATTCATGCGTGGTGCCTCGCCCGCGGTGTCGCCGTGCTCTCCCCGATGGAGATGGTCGTCCTTCGGCACCCGGGGACCGGCGCCTTCCGGTTCTGCGGGTGCGCCACGACATGGACTCCAGGGCAAGACACCACCCACCGGATGCGCCGTTTCGCCCATCGTGTCGCGTCCCATCTTCGTCAGCACCACGGCTACCGGGGCGCGCTGTCCATCGACGGCGTGCTCACCCGGAAGGGATTCTTCCCGACCGAGCTCAACGCGCGATTTCCCGCCGGGTTGTCGCGGCTGGCTCGGGGCATGGACGACCTCCCTCTCGGACTGGCGGACGGGCTGATCCGAGACGGCGGACTCGAGGGTCTCTCCCCGGCCCTGATGCAGGCCGTGCTCCGGGCACAGCTGGCCCATGCGCCCCTGGCCTGGCTCCACAGCCCGGCCCCCCGTGCTCCCTCCATGGCCCACGCGATCGGTCTGCAGTGGACCGACCGCGGTTTCCGCCGGGCCACCCCGGGCGAGCCCGCGGCCACGACGCTCTCCTGGGGGCCCGGCCAGTCCGGCGGTGCCCTCCGACTCCGGATCCTGGCACCGCCACGAGGCTGGACGGGCGGGCAGCTCCTCACCAGCGCCCTGCGGGCTGCTGGACCACCCCTCTCACGGCTGCTCGACAAATGGCAGGCCGCGCAGCCCCCCGAGTGACGCGGCGTGCCTACCCGCCCAGGTAGCGGCTCTGCGCGAGCCAGCGTGGGTCTGGGTAGTACGCGAACAGCAGCTTTCCGCCCTTGATCGTATCGATGATCCGGCCGTTGACATCCGGGTCCAGCGCGGGGCAGCCCAGCGAGCGCCCGGCCTTGCCGTTGCGCTCGATGAAGGCGTCGTCGACATAGCTGGCCGCGTGGACCACCACCGCCCGAGAGCGGGCGTTGTCGTTGAATCCGCGTTCGAGGCCATCGAGCCGCAGCGACTTGCCGTGCTTGCCGGTGTAGGTCTCGGCCGTCTTCAGGAGACCGACGTTGCTCATCCCCGATCCGTCCCGGTTGCCGGCAGCGTCCATCCGCCCATCGTGGTTCCGATCGGACCCCGAACCGTGGCTCGTGTGCTGGTGGAACAACAGCCGCCCGCGCTCAAGGTCGATCACCCAGAATCGCTTCTCGGAGCTCGGCAGTTCGTAGTCGATGATGGTGACGATCATCGAATCCGACCGACCCTCGGCAAAGGCCGTGGAGAAGGCGTCCAGAGCCTTCGCGAAGACACCTGCGCGCAGTCCGCTCTGCTCGAATGCGCCGTGTTCGATGTCGACGCCCGCGATGGTTCGGCTTTCTTCCGGCCCACCGCCGGGCTGTCGACCCGACGGTGCCGGGGTCCGGACGGCACCGCCGGCAGGCCCGGAGCGGGCCGCCGCGAGCGCTGCCGCCGTCCCCCGACCGGCGACTCCGTCTGCCGCAATGCCCGCCCCGCGCTGGAAGGCCACGAGGGCACGCCGCGTGTCTGCAGCAAACACGCCATCGACGATGATGGTGGCGCCATTCGCGAGCAGCAGACGCTGGAGATGCTCGACGCCCTCTCCCCGGCTGCCGGACCGCAGGACCGTCCGACCCGACACCACCGCGGCCCATGCGGGCGGCATCGCCGCCTCGCCCGCCACCGCCTGGCCAAACACATCCAGCGCCCCGGCATCCGCCACTGCGGCACCCGGCCGGGATGCGTTGCTGCCGTGGGCGGCCGGTCGATACCCTGCATACGGGCTCGTTGCGGTCGCGGGGGGCTGGGTTCGACGCTGGTGGGTGGGCATGAACGGGCGCTCCCGACCCGCAGCTTCACACGGAGGGTGCCGGTCGCCCATTGCGGACCGCATGCAGCGGAGTTGCAGGGCGGCTTCACGTCGGCGTGCGGCGGGATAGCCCTGCTGCATGCAGGCCATCACCGATCCCGACGTCATCGAGGGCTACCTGGGCGACGCCAGCAACACCCGGGGCCACGCCGAGGCCCTCTACCGTCCTCGCTCTCCGGAGCAGGTCGCTGCGGTGCTTGCCCGGGCAGCACACGCGGGGGTCGGCGTGACCGTGACCGCACGCCGCACATCCACCACCGGTGGTCCCGTCCCCGACGGCGGGTGGTTGCTGAGCACCGAGCATCTCGACCGGATCCATGCCGTTGATGACTGCGATGCCGGGGTGCTGCTCGGCGAGTACCAGAGCCGGGTCGCAGCGGCAGGGCATCTGTTCCCCCCGGATCCCACCTCCCGCCATGAGTGCACCCTCGGCGCGGCGATCGCGTGCAACGCCAGCGGAGCACGGTCCTTCGCCTACGGCCCGACCCGCCCCTGGGTGGAGGCCGTCCAGGTCGTCCTCCCCACCGGCGAGATCCTGTGGGCCGACCGGACCACACCGGTGCCCACCGGCTGGCGCGTGCCGCGATGGACGGAACCCGGTGTCAAGACGGCGGCCGGATACTTCCCGGCCGACAACCTCCTCGACCTGATGATCGGCCAGGAAGGGACCCTGGGCGTGATCACACGGGCGCGCCTCCGTCTCAGCGCGCCGCCGGCCGCTGTACTTGGCCTCATCGCCTTCTTCGTCGACCGCCCGACCCTGCTGGGCTTCGTCGACCACGCCCGCGCGGGCGCCCGGCGACCGGGCACGGCGGGCGTGCCGGGCGCGTTGTCCCCGCGGGCGATCGAGTACTTCGATGCCCATGCCCTCGACCTCGTGCGCGCACGCGTGCCGGACATCCCCGCGACGGCGAGACACGCGCTGTTCATCGAGGTGGAGCACACCGGCGCGCCCCCACTCGAGGCCTGGTGGGATGCGCTGGAGGCGCACGACGCGCTCGTCGACCACACGATCATCACGGAGGACGACGCCGGACGTGCCCGGCTCCATGCCGTACGGCATGCCGTGCCCGCCGGGGTGAACGAACAGGTGGTGGCCAACGG
>JAYYRS010000112.1:0-6792 GCA_036126975.1 Myxococcota bacterium | reverse complement strand
CCTCTTCCTGGATCACGGGCTCGGGACCCACCGGCGGGCCTTCATCTCCGCCCGTCGACGCCCCGACACCCGGGCCGCCGTCCCCGCTGTCTTCAGCGGCGTCCCCATCGGAGGCGGCGTCCTTGTCTCCACACGCCACGGCCAGCAAAGCCAGCGCCCACACCATCCAACTCTTCATCTCGGTCTCCTGTCGAGCGCTCGGCCCGCTGTCGGAACTGTAGCAGCGCCCGCGCGCCGTCCCCGCCCCTGCGGTTAACCTGCGCGCGATGAAGGTCTTTCTCGACCAGCTCGGCTGCCGACTCAACGAGGCCGAGGTCTCCCTGTGGCGCCGTCAGCTGCGTGCACTGGGGCACGCGACGGTCTCCCGCGTTGAGGACGCCGACGTGGCGGTGCTGAATTCCTGTGCGGTCACCGCCGAGGCGGCGCGCACCTCCCGGCGGCGAACCCGCGCGCTCCACCGGATGAATCCGCGCGCGAACATCGTCCTCACCGGGTGCTTTGCCACGCTTGAGCCGGGCCAGGCTGCCGCGCTCGCTGGCGTCGATCTCGTCGTCCCCAACTCCCATAAGGATCGACTGGTGGACAGGATCATCGACCACCTCGACACGGTCGCTGCACCCTGGGCTGCCGCCGAACCCGGGGCGCCGATCCATCCGGACGCTCCGCGCACCCGCGCATTCGTCAAGATCCAGGACGGCTGTCGAAACCGCTGCAGCTTCTGCATCGTGACGAAGGCACGGGGCGAGGAGCGCAGCCGTGGAATCAAAGAGATCGTCGATGAGATCAGCGGCCTCCACGACCAGGGCTACAGCGAGGTCGTCCTCACCGGGGTCCATATCGGCGGGTATGGCCACGACCGCGGCGGGAGCCTCGCGACGCTGCTCGACGCCATCCTCGCCCAAACGCACATCCCACGCATCCGACTGGGAAGCCTCGAACCCTGGGACCTGCCAGACGACCTCTTCGACCGATGGACGGACCGGCGCCTGCTGCCCCATCTCCACCTGCCGCTGCAATCCGGTTCCGATCCGGTCCTCCGACGCATGGCCCGCCGCTGCCCCACTGCACGGTACCGGAGGGTCGTGGGCCTCGCGCGCGCCGCCATCCCCGGCCTTCACCTCACGACCGACCTCATCGTGGGCTTTCCCGGGTCCACGAACGAAGACCATGCCCGGTCCCTGGAATTCCTTGCACAGATGGGTTTTGGAGACGCGCACGTCTTCACCTACTCTCCCCGTCCGGGGACCGCCGCCGCCCGGCTTCCCGGCCAACTCAGCCCGCAGACGAAGCGCGCACGCACCCGACAGATGCAGGCCGCCGTCGCACTGGCACGAACCCGTGCGCTGCGGTCGCGAGTCGGGGAGACGCGCCCCGTGCTCTTCGAAGGCACACCGAAGCAGGCCCACGACGGCTACCGGTTCGAGGGGTACACCGACACCTTCCAGCGGGTCGCCATCCACCTTGCCGACCGCCGTTCGCTCCGCGGGCACGTGCTTCCCATACGCATCGATTCGGTCGAGGACGACCGCACGCTCCGCGGTACTCCTGCCCGCGTACTGCCCCGGATGAGCCAACCATGATCCAGGCTGAACCCCATCCGCTGCTCGATGCAGCTGCGTTCACCTCGACGTTCCACCAGCCCGTCGGCGGGATTGCCGTGCCCGCCCCTGTGCGTGCACTCTTCACGACCGATGCCGATGCACCCATGCGGTCGGACGACGCCGTCAGGAAGGCCGTCCGGGCCCTCCTGCGGCATGGCGGTTTCAGACCGGCAGGGCGCTCCAAGCCTGCCAGCGAGTATCTGCTCAAGGCGGTCGAGAAGGGATGGCTGTCGCCCGGCACCGGCATCAACGCGGCCGTGGATGCACTCAACGCCGTCAGCATGCACAGTGGGCTTCCCATCAGTGTCATCGACCTCGACAAGGCGAAAGGTCCGTTCCGGCTCGCCATCTGCCCGCCAGAGACCGCATATGTCTTCAATCCGGCAGGGCAGCAGATCCGGATGGATGGCCTGCTCGCCCTCCACGATGCCCAAGGGCCCTGCGCCAATCCGGTCAAGGACAGCCAGCGCACCAAGACCCATGACGGCACGCTGCGAACCCTCAGCATCGTATGGGGCACCCGCGCGCTCCCCGGTCGGACGCGCGCGGCGGCAACGTGGAATCGCGCGTTGCTCGAGGCGCTCGGCGCGAGGACGGAAGACGTCCCGGTGGGCGGCATCAGCTGCGGCCGCTGAGGCGGTTCGGTGGGGAGGACGAACACAGCCACGGGTGCCCTTCAGTCCGGCGCGCTGACGTCGAGGAGGGCCGCTGCGAGCAGCGCATGACCGGGGGATGCCGGATGGACCTGGTCATAGAAGTGTCCGATGCTGCCTCCGTTCTCCATGAACCATCGTGGGCCGTCCACCACCGGAACGTCCGCCTCCGACCCAATCCGATGCATCGCCGACCGATACGCCAGGATGGCCTCCGGCAGAGGCGCCGCTTCCAGGTCGGCCGGACAGGGCAGGACGAGGAGCACCGGACGCGCACCGAGCGACCGGCTCTCCGACACGAGCGCACGGAGATTCCCGAGGTATTCCGCAAGGCTCCTGGCATCCGGATCCGGGAGTGTGTCGAGATCGGACTGCCGGTCCAGCCAGGCCACGCGGCGCGCACGGAGTGCCGGCGCCATCGCGCGACGCAGCAGCCGGTAGGTCGCCAGTCCCCGGAGCGGCCCCTGCATCCTCGCGGCGGCCCTTCGCACACGCGCGTCCCTGCGAACGCCGCCATCCAGGAAGACATCGCTCCAGAGGGTTCCGATGATCACCACGTCTGGCGACACGCTCGCGCCCACGTCGCGGAGTGTGCGCAACGCCTGTGCACTCTCGTGGCCAGGGACACCCCCGATGACACCCCGGACCGGACGCGAGGGTGCGTGGAGGCGCTTTGCCAGCACCCGGACGAAGGTCGCCTCTTCTGGGACACCCCATCCCCACACCGATGAGTCCCCCAGCGCCAGAACTCGCCATTCCGTCCCGTCACTCGGACCCACCTCCCCACCACGAAGGCCGAGACGGTTCGTCCGATACACGACGCCGCCCAGGTGCCGAACGTCATCCACCGGCAACCGCCAGCCTGCCGTCTCGCCGGGCAATAGCGGAATCCCCGCCCGTGCAGCCTCGGCGGCCGACTCGAGCGCGGGCTGCCGACCCGGACCGGGCACCGGCAGCGTGCGCGCAGGCGACACGAGCGTGGGCTCAAGCCAGCGGGAACCCGACTCGAGGAGCACCAGGAGCGCGGCTGCCACACCAAGGCCGAGACCGCGCCGGGCGTTTCGTCGCATGGCCGCAGCCTACCCGTCTCGGACGGAGACGAGCGACCGCCCCGCGCCCTCGCATCGAATCTGCACCCCATCCGGGATCCGATCCGAGCGAACGAGGATGAACGCGGCGTGGTGACGGCGAGCGACGGCCATCCGCTCGGCCCAGCTCATGCGGCGCCAACCGGCTTGCAGGGCCGTTCGCCCCTCCAGTCCACCCAGCAGGGGCATGCCTCCGCTCGCTTCCTGCAGCCGCTGGAGCCAGTCATGGACATCTCTGTCTGCGTGCGGCGCCTGCTTGAAGGACACGACCCTCGCCCGCTCGCTGCGGAGGGTCAGCATCGCATCGGTGGGGTCCGCGAGCACCCGCTGGTGCGGCGGCACGGCCGCCTCGACACAGGCATGCGCCGGGTCGACCCGTGGCGACATGCCGCCGTCGATATGGGAGACGAACATCATGGGTCGCGCCTCCATCAGTGTTGGCACCAGGAACAGGGCCAGTCCGAGCGCACCCCCCAGGTAGCGCATCCCGCGCCACTCGGAGAGGACGGCGGAAATGCCAAGCGTACCCGCCAAGGGCAGAAGCAGATCGGGAACCCGAAACCACTGGAAGCGAAGCCAGGCGGCCGCGTCGAGCCACCAGAGAACGGCCCCCAGGAGGGCGAGAGGCAGTGTTCCAAGCGCCACCACCGCCAGTTCGCGCCCGGGACCACCCCGCCGCCAGAGCAGGGTCAGCCCCACTCCCGCGAGACCGATCCGAGCCAGCCACCCCTCGGCGAACCGGGGCGGCAGGACATGGTGGGCCATCCGGCCACGAACATACGTCTCGACCGCAGCAGCCGCCTCTGCCGCCGTGAGACCCGTGGTCCCTCCGGAAAGGTGGTCCCCGACCGCCATCAGCCCTGGCCCTGCGGGCAGCAGCGCCCAGGGAAGCGCCCGGAGCCTCCGCCAGCGTCCGCTCAGCACCAGTGCAACTCCGACACCCACCCCGAGCCCGCCGCCCACCAGGGCGTGGAGGCCGACCGACAGGCCCAGGAGAACGGCGGCCAGACGGTCCCGACCGGACAGACCGAGCGCGATGCCGCCCAGGCCGGACAGCCAGGCAGCACACTTCGCTTCCGCCGCGAGCAGCATCCATTCGCCCGCGCCAATTCCCGGCGAGGCCCCCAGGACCGCCACCACGGCGACCCACAACAGCGGATGCACGCGCACCTGGCGAAGGAGCAAGACCAACGCGGAAGCCGCGCCGATGCAGAGGATCAGTCGGACCAATCTTGCGCCCCCATCCACGCCCAGCAGCGCAAGCCACGGGCCCGCCAGCACCTCGAACAGCAGGCGGTAGGGGACATCCACCGATGCTGCGGTGTCGTGAGGCAACCATCGCGGGTCCACCTGCTGGCGGGCCTGGACCAGCACGTCGGCGGCGTTCGGTCCGAGGCCGCCCAGTCCCCAGCGCAGCACGCAGTAGCCGAAGACTGCTGCGGCCCCGAGCGCCGTGGCACGCGATGGTCCGGATGTCGTCACGTGCCGACCGTACCCCGCAAATCGCACCCGCTGCGCTGGAAGCCGGTACGCTTAGGCTGCACCCGTTGTCGCTGGACCCCATGGCTCCCCACTACGTCGTCCGACCCACCGACCCTGCGGGCCACCGCTTCACCATCACGCTGACCGTGGAGGCGCCCGATCCCGACGGCCAGCTGTTGCGCATCCCCGCCTGGATCCCCGGCAGCTACATGATCCGGGAGTTCTCCAGGAACATCGTGGAGATCCGTGCCTCCAGTGATGGCGCTCCCGTCCCACTGCAGAAGCTGGACAAGGACACGTGGCAGGCGGCCGCGGTCGATGGGCCGCTGAGCGTCACCACCGTGGTCTACGCCTGGGATCTCAGCGTGCGGACCGCACACCTCGACCAGACCCACGCGTTCTTCAACGGGACCAGCCTGTTCCTGGCCGTGGTCGGACAGGAGCACGGTCCCCAGCGCGTGACGCTGCTGCCGCCCGATGATCCCGCCTGTGCGGGATGGCGTGTCGCCACGACGCTCCCACGCATTTCGGGTGTGCACCATGGATTCGGTACCTTCGAGTGTTCCGACTACGACGAGCTGGTTGACCACCCGGTCGAGATGGGAACGTGGACGCTGTACGTGTTCGAGGCCTGCGGCGTGATTCATGAGGTCGCCATCACGGGTCTGCACACCTGCGACGGCGAGCGCCTCTGCACCGACCTCAAGGCCATCTGTGAGCACCACATCCGGTTCTTTGGTGAGCCCGCCCCGGTCGAGCGCTACCTGTTCCAGACCACCGTGGTCGGCGACGGCTACGGCGGGCTCGAGCACCGAAGCTCGACCGCGCTCATCGCGAGTCGCGACGACCTGCCCCAGGTCGGCGACGATCCGGATGCCCTGTCGGAAGGCTACCGCCGATTCCTGGGGCTCTGCAGCCACGAGTACTTCCACACCTGGAATGTCAAGCGGATCAAGCCGGCTGCCTTCGTGCCATACGACCTCAACCGGGAGGGCCACACCACCCTGTTGTGGGCGTTTGAAGGCGTCACTTCCTATTTCGACGACCTCGGCGTGCTCCACGCGGGCTGCATGAAGCCCACTGACTGGCTGGAGCTGATGGGACAGATGATCACCCGTGTCCGCAAGGGACCCGGCCGCGGGAGACAGAGCCTCTCGGACAGCTCCTTCGACGCCTGGACCAAGTTCTATCGCCAGGACGAGAATGCCCCGAACGCCATCGTGTCGTACTACGCGAAGGGTGCGCTGGTGGCACTCGCGCTCGACCTCACCCTCCGCAGGGACACGGACGGTGCAGTCAGCCTCGACGACGTCTGGCGTGAACTGTGGGAGCGGTACGGCAAGCCCGGGATCGGCGTCCCCGAAGATGGCATCGAAAAGGTGGCCGCGGCGCTGTCCGGTCTCGATCTCGATTCCTTCTTCGAGACCGCCATCCGGGGTACCGACGACCTCCCCCTCACCGGACTGCTGCGCGACTTTGGTCTGGTCCTCTCCTTCCGGCCCGCAGACGGTCCCCAAGACAAGGGCGGCAAGACGTCCTCCACGCCTGTGGAGACGCTTCGGCAGCGTGGCGAGCTGGGTGCCCGGGTGGTGTCCGGAAACGGCGGCGCGAAGCTCGCCAGCGTCTATGCCGGTGGAGCCGCGCACACGGCGGGGCTCTCGGCCGGCGATGTGGTCATCGCCGCGGACGGCCTCAAGGTCAGCGGCGTCGACCTCGTGAAGCGACTGGCCAGACGGCCTCCTGGGAGCGTTGTTGCAATCCACGCGTTCCGCCGCGACGAGCTGATGCGGTTCCGCCTCACCCTCCAGGCCCCACAGGAATACGTGGCGGTGCTGACGCTGGAGGACGATGTCGACCCGGGGGTTGCCGCCCGGAGACATGCCTGGCTGGGCTGCTGACCAGCCTCCCGCGTCCGGCCCCATGGGTTCGTTCTCGGCTCGCCGCAACAATCCGCCGCCACCGGCGTCT
>JAYYRS010000111.1:0-3224 GCA_036126975.1 Myxococcota bacterium | reverse complement strand
ACGGTCCATTCCAGGTCTACGCGTGCCTCATCGAGCCGCTCGTGATGGCGGCGCAGGGTCGGAGGGAACCATATTCGCTCGGCCGCCAGCTTGATCCGGACGACGTCGTCCGCTTCGGTGAGGCGGCCAGTGCCTACGGATTTGCGCCGCGACTCGCGCGAGGCTGGTGGGCTGCGCGCGCCTGACGCCGAGGCGTGACGTCACGCACCTGCGGCCCGTGCCATCAATGCTTCGGCGAGGATGTCGGCGGTGGAGGGTCCATGCCGGAGGAAGAGGGATGGTTCGACGAGTTCGAGCTCCGTCACCACCCACGCGCCCGCGGCATCGCGAAGGAGGTCCACGCGGGCATAGAGAAGGGGGCCGTCGAGGTCGAGTTCGGCTCCGGCCGCGGCCAGCACCCGGGCCGCGAGGCCCTCGTCCTCTGCGGTGGGCAGGAAGGGCTCGTCGGAAGCGCCGTAGTCGTCTTGTACACGGTAGTCGCCCGGGACCGGCACCTTGCGAACCCAGTGGCGCGCCTCGCCCTCGACACAGATGGCGCTCACCTCTCCGAAACCTTCGACCGCTGGGAGGTAGGGCTGCAACATCATGGCCTCTGCGGCCAGCACCGGGGTGAGCCAGTCCTGCGCGGCGGCAGCTTCCCCCCGGGAAAAGCGGTGCGTCGCCCGAGCGCTGGCGCCGATGACCGGCTTGAGAAATCCGGCGCGCCACCCCCTTGCGTCCAGCACCGCACCGAGGTCGACGGAAGCCCCCGGCTCCAGCCACACGGTCGGGGCTACGGGCACGCCGCGCGCGACGAGGGAGCGCAGGTATCTCTTGTCGAGGTTCCACCGGATGACGGACGCGGGATTGTGGAGTCGCGGTCCCACGGTCCCGGCCCAGGCCAGGAATGCCGCAGGCCGGTCCTGGTAGTCCCAGGTCGTCCGGACCAGCACTGCGTCGAACGTGCCCCAGTCGACCCCTGTGGCATCCCACGGCAGGACCTCGAGCGCGACCCCTCGCGCACGGAGTGCAGCATGGAGGGGCCGGTCGTCGACCTCCCAGTCAGGCAGGTCTGCGCAGGAAGCGAGGGCGATCCGCACGAGCACTCCGGTGGGCAGGGGGGACCGCGGGAGGGTGCCATGAATGGGGGGACCGTGCGACACCCCACGGAACATCGGCGAGGGCCCGGCTCGGCATGTGCCGGGAAACGCTGGCGCCCGGGGTGCGCGGCGGACCGTTGGTGCCAGCCGGATGCCGTGCGGTCGGGGGCGCGCGAGCGCCGAACGACGCCGTTGATGAGGAGCGCGCCGTGCGCCGGGTTGTTCCCGAGTTCGACGGGGGATACCGGGTCCGGGTCCCGCTTTCGCGCAGCGGTCCGCCGCAGGACCGACGCCGCGACCGACCCGCAGGCCCCCCATGGACGCACCCACCGCCCCGGAACGTTCTCTCAAGAAGGTCTTTGTTCGGACCTTCGGCTGTCAGATGAACGTCTACGACACCGGGAAGATCCGGGCCCTGCTCGCACAGGATGGCTACGCCCCGACGTCCAGGATGGACGACGCAGACCTTGTCATCGTCAACACATGCTCCATTCGCGAGAAGCCGGAGCAGAAACTGCATTCGTTCCTCGGGGAAGCCTTCGCGGTCAAGCGCAGCGCGGACCGGAGGGTCACCGTCGCGGTGGCGGGGTGTGTCGCCCAGCAGGAGGGCCGCAAGCTCCTCGACCGGTACGACCAGCTCGACCTCGTGTTCGGGCCGGACGCGGTCCCGGGGATCGTCAAGCTGGTCGCGGAGGCGCAACGGGAACCAGTGCTCGACACGGAGTTTCTCGACGCGGACGACTACGTGTTCGCCCAGGACCTCGATCCAGGCTCCATCGGCCGGGTCAGCGCGTTCGTCACGATCCAGAAGGGGTGTGACAACAAATGCACCTTCTGCATCGTGCCGACGACGCGCGGGCCGGAGCTGTCGCGGAGCAGCCACGAGATCCTCGACGAGATCCGGAGGCTGGCGGCCACAGGCGTTCGGGAGATCACGCTCATCGGACAGAACGTCAACTCCTACGGCCTGAAGGTTGCGGGCGAGAAGACGTTTGCGCAGCTGCTGTATGCCGTGGCCGCCATCCCCGGTGTGGAGCGCATCCGGTACACGACCTCCCATCCGCGGGACATGGGTCCGGATGTGGTCCAGGCGTACCGGGACCTGCCCCAGCTCACCAGCCATCTGCACCTGCCGGTGCAGTCGGGTTCCAGCCGCGTGCTCAAACGGATGAAGCGCTTCTACACCCGGGAGCGCTACCTGCGGCTGGTCGACGACCTGCGGGCGGCCCGCCCCGACCTTGCCCTCACGACCGACATCATCGTCGGGTTTCCGGGGGAGACGGAGGATGATTTCGGGCAGACGATGTCCTTGCTCGAGGAGGTTCGCTTCCACACGGCATTCTCGTTCAAGTTCAGCCCACGTCCCGGGACGCCCGCGCTGCGGCTGCTCGACCGGGATGAGGCGGTGGCGCCGGAGGTCGCCCAGGCCCGGCTCGTCCGGTACCAGGAGCGCCAGCGGGAGTTTGCGCTCGGCTTCAATCGGGCCCTTGAGGGCACCGTACAGCGGGTGCTCGTCGAGGGACCGTCCCGACACGACGAGGGCGTCATCTGTGGTCGCACCAGCACCTTCAAGATGATCAACTTTCCTGGAGATGTGGCCCAGGTCGGCAGCCAGGTCGACGTACGGGTGCACAAGGCATTCACCAACTCGTTGCGGGGGGAGCAGCTGGACCGCCGGAGCACTGCGCCGTGAACGAGCCGCCGGATGCGCCGGCTCCGGGCCGTGCCGCCGCTGCCCTCGCCGACTTCGAGGCGGGCAAGCTGTTGCGTCGTTCGTTGGTCGGCGCGCTGATTCTGCTCGCCGCGATGGCCAGCCTGTCCCACCTCTTCAAGGACGCGGTCGTCTCCGGAAGTTCCGCATTCGTCGAGGTCGCTGGCGGACCTGGGATCCTGGCGGCGTGGCTGCTGCTCGACACGCTGCCCTTCCCGCTCATTCCCCATGACGTCTTCTCGACGCTCGGGTTCCTTGGAAACCTGGGGTTCTGGTCGACCGTGGCCTGGGCCTCCGTGGGCAGCGTGCTCGGGGGCTGCGCATCCTGGTGGCTTTCGAGCCGGCTCTCCCACGTGCCGGCTGTGCACCGCGGGATCACGAGCGGGCGCGCGCGGAGGATGTTCGACCTGACCCGGAAGTACGGAGCGCTGGCC
>JAYYRS010000110.1:0-2709 GCA_036126975.1 Myxococcota bacterium | reverse complement strand
AGCTCCTTCTTGGCCTCCGCCGACCCGACCCGGAGCGAGCAGAGCAGGGAGAAGGCGAGGAGGATGCACGGGGCGCGACGGGTCATGGACATTCCGGTCTTCCGGTCCCGGTACCGCGTGCCGGGGGGTACCGGCAACCCGATGTCGGACGCTTGCCTTCCGACCAGCGGTGTACAGGACAGGTCTCCATGTCCCGTACGCGCTCTCTTCCCCTCGACGCTCTCGGTGTCGGCCTCGCGGTCGGATTCGGGCTGGCCGTGGCCGCAGGTGCCGTGGCGTCGCTGCCAGGCGAACCCGTCCGCCCGGACCCCGAGCGTATTCCCGCCGATCCGCCCTCTCCTCCCGTGGCGGCTGGCGACCTGCCCGTCGCCCGGTCGGACGACCCCGTCCGGCGCACGGCGGTGGTGGAGGCCGTCGAGCAGGTTGCGCCCGCGGTGGTGTCCATCACCTGCGAGATCCCGACATCGGACCCCTTCGCCCTGATGCGCGGCCGCCGCAGCGCGGCATCGGAGGGGTCCGGCGTGGTGATCGATCCGGAGGGCATCGTCCTCACGAACGCACATGTCGTGGAGGGAGCACACCGCATCCAGGCCACCTTCGCTGATGGCCGGGAACTCGATGCGGATGTCGTCGGCATCGCGCCCGAGCTGGACCTCGCCGTGCTTCGACTCCGGGGTGCGTCGGGACTCACGGCGGTCCCCTCGGGGAACAGCGCCGGGCTGATGCTCGGAGAACCGGTGATTGCCATCGGCAACCCGCTCGGCCTCGGACACACCGTCACGACAGGCGTCATCTCGGCAGTCGCCCGCCCGCTGGAGACCGACGCCCGCGTCTACCAGGATTTCATCCAGACCGACGCGAGCATCAACCCCGGGAACTCTGGCGGCCCGCTCCTCGATGCCCATGGTCGACTCGTGGGCATCAACACCGCCATCCGCGCCGACGCGCAGGGCATCGGTTTCGCGATCCCTGCGGACCGGGCCCTCAAGGTCGCCCAGGACCTCGTTGCCTACGGGCAGGTCCAGATCGCGTGGCTCGGCGTCGGTGTGGAGGACGTCGTGTTCGACCGGGGCGGACGGCGACAGACTGCGCCACGGGTCCTCGACGGAGCACGGGAAACGAGCACGCTTGCTCCCGGCGACGTCCTGCTCGCGGTGGATGGCCGGAGCGTGCAGGGCCGCGCCGACCTCAACGCCTACCTCGCCAGTCGGTCCCCCGGAGACACCGTGACGGTCGACGTGCTTCGGGGGGGGCGCCCCGCCGTGCTCGAGGTGCAGACCACGGCCGTACCCGACACCGCAGTGGAGGAGAGTCTCGCCTCGGTGCTCGGGATCCAGGCGGTCGACCGGGCAGGCCGGGGCGCCTACCTCGCCAGCGTCCGGCGCGATGGAGCGGCCGCTCGTCGCGGTCTGCGGGTGGGCGATGTCGTCCTCGCGGTCAACGGAACGCCGTCAGCTGACGCTGCTGCACTCCGCGAAGCGATCCGGCAGGCGCGCTCGTCCCACCGGGCGTCCGCCCTCTTCACCGTGCTTCGCGGCGATGTCGTAGCCCGCCTCACCCTCCCCATCTGACTGAACACCCCACGGCCCCGACCCGCGGCCCAGGAGAGCCCATGTCCGCCCCCGTCAGCTTCGCCCAGTTCCTGGTCAGCCTTGGAAGCTCCGCGATGGTCCACCTCGGTGAGACCGCAGACCCGGCATCCGGCGACAAGCGGGCCAACCCCATGATGGCGAAGCACACACTCGACGTCCTGGAACTCCTCCGCACCAAGACCAGGGGCAACCTCGATGACGACGAGGCCCGTCTGCTCGACGCCCTGATCACGGAGGTGTCTGACAAGCTGGCGTCCCTCCCGGGCTGATTCCAGGGAACACAGCGGCCTCTTCGGGTTTCCATTGACATGCCCCCAGAGCACGAATACCCTTCGCCGCCGAAAGGACAGGTCCTCCGGGGCCGCCACCCCTCTGGCCCACCGGCCAGCCCTATGAAGAGGAGATGAACATGGGACGCATGATGATCACGGCCGCCGCCGCGCTCGCACTGGTTGGCTGCAACGGCGACAAGGACGGCAGCGGGAACGATACGGGCGCCAGCACGGGTGGTGACGGCGGAGGCTGCACCACCGAGGTCGCCCCGGGCTACCCGGCGGCGGGCCAGGCCGACTTCTACTACCGTTCCGCACTGGACGCCGGCCTCACCAACGGCGACGGCTCCGAGGTCATGGTCCTCAAGGACGCGGCCGGCGCCGAGGTTGCCGGAACCAGCGCCAGCGACGGCTCTACCCTCACCTTCACGCCCTCGGCGCCCCTCACCGCCAGCACCGAGTACAGCGTAGAGATCACCACGTGTGCCGCCGAGCCCGTCGCGTACAGCTTCTCGACCAGCGCCCTCGGCACCCCGACCGACGGCTGCGACCTGACCGAGAGCACGTTCGTTGTCGACCTGCAGGGCGCTCGCTTCCTCGAGCCCGCCGGTGTCGCCGAGCTCCTCCTCGGCCAGCTCGAGGACGACATCATGCTCAGCGCGACCGCGGTGAGCGACACCGAGATCGAGATGATCGGTGCGCTCGGCCAGGGCGGCGTGCAGGACGTCTGTACGGTCTCGCTGAACGACTTCCCCGCTGCGACCTACAGCGACCCCTACTTCGAGCTCGGTCCCCAGGACACCCCGCTGGGCGTGGCTGGCGTCGAGCTGACCATCAACGGTCTC
>JAYYRS010000109.1:0-7194 GCA_036126975.1 Myxococcota bacterium | reverse complement strand
CTGCCATCCCTTCGAACGCTCCCGGGTGGTCGATCCAGCGTAGGGTGCGCGGGCAGGGTTGACCGGACATGGACTGTCCGGGTCCACTCCGAGGGCAGGGACAGCGGGGCTCCGATGGGCGCTCCGGCGCTCCGCACCCGCCGGCTTGCGGCGTCCGTGCAGGAGCTGCCCTCCGTCATCCGGCCGACCCAACGCCGCACGCCGGACGAGCTGGGAGGGATGTCGCCCCCCACGGTTCGGGTGTGGGCCGATGCCGACGGGCGACTGCCCATCCAGGTCGGCACCGGACAGCGGCGCTGCGCACTTTCCTGCTGTCCCCGCATCCATTACACGTCCGGAGGCGCCGGCCCTTGGGGGCGTGGCGGAATCGGTAGACGCGGCGGATTCAAAATCCGCTGGCCTTTGGCTGTGTGGGTTCGAGTCCCACCGCCCCTACCACCGGCGCCTGGGCAGACGGCACGGCCTGCATGGGTTCGGCCGCCCCTCTCTGCGCGCCCACGCTTGGCACATCTTTGACCCTGGCCGGCGCGGCTCGGCCCAAGCCTTGGGTACCCTCTGTCATGGAGGTTCCATGCGTCTGACACCCCTCATGCTGCTGATGTGCGCTGGCGTGACCCTCGGCTGCAACAGTGGCAAGGCAGAGAGCGACGACGACGGCGACGGTACCGCGAGTTTTGCGGATGCACGGCTGATCACCGACGTCTTCACCTGGGACTGCGAGGATCGAGAGACCGGTGAGGTCTACCAGGGTGCATTCGGCCAGGCCATCAGCCTGGAGCACGCACCGCGTTCACTGCAGACCCTCCGGGCGCCGCCCGGCGGATGCTCGGCCAACACGAACATGTTCCCAACGGACGCCGGAGACGGTGGGGTCGATCTCGCATTCATCGACGAGCCCGAATGGGAGACGGACGTAGATGAAGGAGTTCTTCGGTATGTCGCCCCCGGGTTCTACCGAGACGAGGTCTTTCCCGATGTCCGGACCTGCAAACGGGTGACCGAGATCCTCAGCGGGGGCACGCGCCTCGTGGATTCCGGATCGCTGAGCGGGATTTCGACACCCGACCCGGCCCCCGTGCCCATCGTCACCTTCTCGGGCCTGTCCACGAATCCGGACACCGGTGCCGAGAGCATCGGCTGGGGAGACCCGGTCGTCGCGTCGTGGGATGCGCACGAGTGGGATGAGGTGTGGGTCCAGATCCGGCGCGAGCGGGAAGGCGAGGCCTGGGAGTCGGTGACCTGTGACGCGACGGGCGGCGACGACTTCGCGATGGACGACGCTGTATGGGCCTTGATGGACGAGAACATCCAAGTGGAACAGAACCAGCTGTACGTAGCCTTCCAGCGGACGGATTCCGCCACCACCGCTGACGGTCTGGTCGTCGAGACCGTCACCCGCGCGATGGCGGTCGCCATCGTCCAGGATTGAGCCCGGTGCCCTGTGCTAGAGTCGGAACCACAGGTCGACCCAACCGGTGGCCGCAGGATGCCTGAAATGACCGAGCCGACACTGCTGGTGGTGGACCCGAACCCGGCGACGGTGCGACGGATCGAGGAGGCATTCGCGGGCCTCGACCTCCGGGTCTGCCCGGTACGGGATGCCATGCAGGCAGACGCAGTGCTCGACGGGATGAATCTCGTGGCTGCGTTGTTGTCCGCCAGCCTGCCGCGCGGCAATGGATACGAACTCGCGCGGAGGCTTCGGGAGCGCTTTCCCGCGACGGCCATCCTCCTCATGACTGGCGGATTCGAGGTCTACAACCGGACCCGTGCCTCCGAATCGGGTGTCACGGGCCATCTGGGCAAACCCTTCACCACGGATGCGGTCCGGGATGCCGTTCAGGCCCTCATCGGGCCCATCGATGCCATCGCGGCGCAGGGGGCCCGGGCATCCGCTCCGGCAAGCGGCGCTTCCGCGGCAGCGGCCCCGGCACCCGCTCCGCCGACCACGGCGGAGCGCGTCGCGACCATCCTCCCTCGCGCATACCAGGATGTCCCGGTCGTCGCGGTCGACCCCGGCGTGGTGGGTCCGGCCCTCGAGCGTGCGGTCATGGCGGTCCTGCCCGAGGTGGTGGAAGCCCTGCTCCGGCAGTCCCTGGTGACGTCGCCGGCATTCCGGGAGCTGGTCTCGGTTGCGGTGGAGGATGCCGTGAGAGCCCAGCTTCCTGCGATCGCCTCCCGCGTCGTGGAGGACCGGCTCGCCATGCTGGAGAGCACCATTTCGCACACGGACTGATCGGGCCTCCAGGTGAAGGCGGCGCCTCCGCCCGCTGGCCGCCAATCCGTTAAGCCGGCTGCCACGCGCACCGCTGCGGACCCGGTTCCGCACCTATTTCCTGCGGCCGCCTGCGCCGCGAGGAGCTCCGCCATGGCCCGCATCGACGACCTCGCCCGCTACTACGACTCCCAGGCGGCCGCCGACCGCTACTACCCGGAATGGGAAGAGGCGGGCCTGTTCACGCCTGACCCCGATGCGCCCGGTGAGCCGTACACCATCGTCATTCCACCGCCGAACGTGACCGGCTCGCTGCACATGGGCCACGCGCTCAACAATACGCTCCAGGACATCCTGGTGCGGTACAAGCGCATGGACGGTTTCAACGCACTGTGGGTCCCCGGGACCGACCATGCAGGGATTGCGACGCAGTGGGTGGTCGAACGCAAGCTTCGAGCGCAGGGGGTCGAGCGGCGGGACATCGGCCGCGATGCATTCCTCGAGAAGGTCTGGGCGTGGAAGGACGAGTCGGGAGGCACGATCACACATCAGCTTCGGAAGCTCGGTGTGTCGTGTGACTGGAAACGGGAACGCTTCACCATGGATGAAGGGCTCTCCCGGGCCGTCGCGGAGGTCTTCGTCCGCTACTACGAAGAGGGCCTGATCTACCGCGCGGAACGTCTGATCAACTGGGACCCAGTCGGCCTGACGGCCATCTCGGATCTCGAGGTGGACAACGAGGAAGCGGAAGGAGAGCTCTGGAGCTTCGCGTACAAGCTCGACGCGCCATTCACGCGTGCGGACGGCTCAACCATCGACGAGATCGTCGTCGCGACGACCCGGCCGGAAACCATGCTCGGCGACACCGCGGTGGCAGTGCATCCCGACGACCCCCGCTACCGGGACCTCGTGGGACGTACGGTGAAGCACCCCTTCCTTGACCGGGACATCCCCATCGTCGCCGACGCCATCCTCGTCGACCCCGAGTTCGGCTCGGGTGCGGTGAAGATCACGCCCGCACACGACTTCAACGACTTCGAAGTGGGGAAGCGGCACGGCCTCGAGATGATCAACATCCTGAACCAGGACGCGACGCTCAACAGCCATGGTGGTCCCTTCGCCGGAATGGACCGTTTCGCGGCCCGGGACGCCGTCAAGGCCCGGATCGAAGCGCTGGGGCTCTCCCGGGGCGCGAAGCCCCATATGCTGGCCCTCCCTCGCTCCCAGCGGTCGGGTTCGGTGGTGGAGCCCATGCTCTCCACGCAGTGGTTCGTCAAGATGAAGCCCCTCGCTGCACCGGCCATGGCTGCGGTGGAGAACGGCTTCACGGAGTTCGTGCCCAAGCAATGGGAGAACACGTACTTTGCATGGCTCCGCGACATCAAGGACTGGTGCATCAGCCGCCAGCTCTGGTGGGGACACCGGATTCCCGCGTGGTACGACGCGCAGGGGACGCTCTACGTGGGCCGGTCCGAGGCAGAGGTCCGGGAGAAGAACGGCATCGGAGCGGACGTGGCCCTCCACCAGGACGAGGATGTCCTGGACACCTGGTTCAGCTCCGCACTGTGGCCGTTCAGCACGCTCGGCTGGCCGGACCGGACCCCGGACCTCGAGCGCTACTACCCGACCAGCGTCCTGATCACGGGATTCGACATCATCTTCTTCTGGGTGGCGCGGATGATGTTCGCGGGCCTCCACCACATGGGGAGCGTGCCGTTCAAGGACGTCTACATTCATGCCCTCGTCCGGGATGAGCAGGGCCAGAAGATGTCGAAGACCAAGGGAAACGTCGTCGACCCGCTGGACTCGATCGCAGAGTACGGGGCGGATGCGTTCCGTTTCACGCTCGCAGCCATGGCGGCCCAGGGGCGGGACATCCTCTGGAACCCCGCGCGCGCGGAGGGCTATGTCAAGTTCACGAACAAGATCTGGCAGGCGTTCCGATTCGCGACGACGCATCTCGAAGACTACGACCCCTCCGCGCCACGAACCCTCTCTCCCTATGACAACTGGATCCTCGCCCGCCTCGGCACTTGCGTGAAGCGCGTCCGGATTGCGTTGGACGGGTACCGCTTCAACGATGCGGCCAATGAACTGTACAGCTTCACGTGGGACGAGCTCTGCGACTGGTACCTCGAGCTGTCGAAGGGCACGCTGTTCAGCGATGCACCCGACGCCGAAGCCGCTCGGCAGGGCGCGCGCTACACCCTCTGGACTGCCTTCCATGCGCTTTCGCGGCTCATCCACCCCTTCATGCCGTTCCTGAGCGAAGAGATCTGGCGCAACCTGCCCGGCACGGAGGGCACGGTGATGACCGCCGCCTTCCCGCAGGTGGAGGACTTCCCCGAGGACGAACAGGCACTGACAGAGGTCCAGACCCTGCAGCAGACCATCGTGGCGGTTCGTCGCATCCGCTCGGAGATGGAGATTTCGCCGCGGGTGCCGCTCACGCTGCGGATGGCCGACCCGAGCCGCCTTGCGGGTCACGGCAACGGCCTTCGGGACCTCGCGCGCGTCACCGCCGTGGTCGAAGGGGGGCGGCAAGGGGTCTGTGCGACCGCGGTGGTCCAGGGCCGAGACGTCTACATCCCGCTGGAAGGCGTGATCGATATCGACGCGGAGAAGGCCCGGTTGGACAAGGAAATCGCGAAGTCCACCAAGGATGTCGATGCCCTGCGGAAGCGACTCAATCCGGGGTTCCGCGCCAAGGCGCCCAGCCACGTGGTCGCGGGGTTCGAGGCGAAGCTGAAGACCGCGGAGGACCGACGGACGCGCCTCGAGGCGGCGCGCAAGAATTTCAGCTGAGTGCCCGCTCGACGGCTGGCACCGCCAGCACGCAGGTCAAAGGCTTCGGATGAAACGAACGATGGCGTCGAGCTGGTCAGGAGACAGCACGCCAGCGCCTTCGTGGGCCAGGACCGCTGCGTGCAGGTCCGTCGCAGAGCCATCGTGCAGGTAGGGCGGAGACGCCCAGACGCCGAGCAGGGTCGGGGTGTCGAGGCCGTCGAGGGGCCCCGATGCCAATCGGTCGCCCGTTGCCTCCGTCAGCGTGCCGATGTCATGGCGCGTGTACAGCGCGAGGCTCGAGTCGGTGTAGGTCGGCGCCGGATGGCACCGGTCACAGCCCGCCGACAAGAAGACGTCCTCATCGCCCGGGTCTGCAACGAAGGGCGAACGGGGCGTCTCGTCGAGACTGCTGACGTAGGCCGCCAGCGCGTCGAGCTCGCTCGACCGGCCCGACTTCGCGGCGCCGAGCGGCGGGCCGGCTTCGTCCCAGTCCGCCGCCGAGAGGAAACCAAGGCCGCCCGATGACCCACGGAACTCGTTCTCGAAATCCTGGATCTCGTCGAAGTTGCCGGACCAGTGCAAAGGGCCCATGGCCATGCCGGATCGACCCAGGAGGCTCGGGGTGTTCCGCAGGCCTTCGCCCCGGTCCGTGAAGTCCCACGTCCGCCCGTCATGGTCGCCGTCCGGATGACAGTTGGAACACGCGATGTAGCCAGCGCGCGTGATCCGCTTGTCGGAGGCATCCCAGAAGATCCGTTTCCCCGCCAGCTCGTCCGCCGCCAGCGGCTCGTCCTCGATCAATCGCCATCGCGACAGCTCAGCGGGTGGAGTCGTTTCGCCGGACACATCGAATGCGCGCACCTCCCGGTCGAGCCAGGCGTAGACATACAGGACCCGCCCATCCGGCGACACGACCGCGCCCGTGGGTGCGGCCCCCGTGTCCTGGATGCTGCCAACGAGATTCTGGGTCCACCGGTCCAGGATGCTGACCGTGCGGGTACCGGTGTGGACGATGTAGAGCTTGTCCCCGAGGGGCGAAGGTACGACAGCGTTCGCGCGACCGCGGTCGTCGAGCTGCTTCCGGGCGTCCACGGAATCGGAGGGAGCATCCGGCGACAGCATCGTCACGACCGCGCGGACGGTGGTGTCATGCAGGAGCAGCTCCCCACTCAGCCAGGCGCCGCGGATGTCGTTGGAATGGACCATCGGCAGCACCAGGGCGGCGCCGTCGGGTGTCGGCACGAGCTGCTCGATGAGGTTGGGAAGGCCACCTGTGGTCGTGTCCGAGTCGCCGCGTTCATCCACCGGGAGCATCGCCACGTCTCCGGCCAGGGTCTGGACGTGCCCGCCGGCGTCGTCCGACCGCCACCGCGCGACGTAGGTCCGGTCTCCGCCGGGTCCGGGGAGCCAGGCGAGCGCGCGCGGATCCGGTCCCACATCGTGGCGGCTTTGCTCCCCATGGCGGCTCACACGGACGACCTGGCCGATGCCCGCGAGACTGACGGCCCAGACTCCGTCCCGGTTCGGGACGACGCCCGCTGGCATCGTGCCAGTCTCGAAGCCGAGCCCCCATTCCTGGCCATCCGCTTCCCGGACCATCAAGGCGTCGTCGCCGGTACACGCCGCACCGACCGCTCCATCTGGCGCAACGGACACGCTCCGGGGTGACCGACAACCCAGGAACTCGCGGGGCTGCCCGGTCGCCGTTTCGACCTGGATGACCGCGTCCGCCTCCGGGAGGGCGGCATAGAGCCACCGACCGTCGGGCGAACGGGCGAGCGTGCCCGACCACGCGGGTGCGGGGTCCAACAGGGGCGCATGGACCACCACCTGGATGCTGTCACTGCGCCACCCACCGTCCGCTCCCGTGACCGACAGCACGACAGGGTAGTTGCCGGGCGCCGTCCAGACGTGCTGCACGGTCTCCCCCTCGGCCACCGAGCCGTCGCCAAGGTCCCAGGAGAACGAGACCCCGAGGCTCCCGCTCGCGTCGAGGACGAGGGGCTTCCCGACCTCCACGTAGGCGTCGTCGCCCGCATCGGCAACGGCGCTCGCGGGCTGCGCCCCGCGCCGGTCATCCCGAGACGGGCCGGCTGCCCCGCCTTGCCCAGCCGGCCCGGTGCACGCACCCAGCACCAGCAGCCCGCAGATCCTCACCGCCCGCCCGCTGTCGTGAACGTGCTCTGGACTGT
>JAYYRS010000108.1:0-3005 GCA_036126975.1 Myxococcota bacterium | reverse complement strand
TGCGGACTTCGGGCTCGTTGTTGAACTTCTTCACGCCCGCGTCGGAACAGGCCGTGAGCACGAGTGCGGAGATCGGGAGAAACGGACGGGGCATGCTCACTCCGGGGGCCGTGCGTTTATACCAGCCCGCGTGGCTGGTTCCGGACGGGTCGACCGTGCGGGTCCGAAGGGAGGTCACGTGTCCCGATTCCCGCCCGCCGTGCTCGCGTCTTCCAACGCGGGAACACTCGTCGTTGCACTGGTATGCAACGGTCTCGCCAACGCGCTTCCGCTCAACGGGCGGGGTACAGGAGAGCTCTCGGCGCTCTACCCGAACCTGTTCGTGCCCGCGGCGGCGACCTTCTCCATATGGGCACTCATCTACACCGGTCTCCTGCTGAGCGTCGGGTACGGACTGGATTCGGTCCGGCGCGGTCGCGACCCGTCGGTCCTGGTCGCCATCGGACCATGGCTCTCGGTCAATCTCCTGGCAAATGCCGCCTGGATCTTCGCCTGGCACTGGACACAGGTGGGGCTGTCGGTCCTGCTGATGGCGGTCATCCTGGGCACCCTGATGGTGGTGCACATCCGGCTGGGCGTGGGCTCGCGGGCGGTGTCCCGGGCGGAGCGCTGGCTCGTCCATGTTCCTGTGAGCATCTACCTCGGATGGATCTCGGTCGCGTCGATCGCCAACATCACCGCCTGGGCAGTGGACCTGGGGGTGCCCGCCTTCGGGTCCGGTCCCGCTGCATTGACCGCCGTCGTCCTGGCGGTCGCGGTGGGCCTGGGCGGTGCGATGCTCTGGCGTTGCGGCGACTGGGCCTATGCGGCCGTTGTCGGGTGGGCGCTGGCGGGCATCGCGGTCAAGCGCGCGGGTGCCGCCGAGCCTGGCTCCATCTTCGTGGCCGCGACCGCGGCGGCCGGTCTCGGCCTCCTCGTCCTGGGCATCCTCGGCACGCTGTGGCGCGTCCGGTCGCGGAGATAGGCGAGCGGCTCCGGCAGCAAACCATGTGCATTCCTGATGCATCATCATGCTTCTGTGTGCACGGAATTGCGCTGCAAGATCAGTTTTGACGGGGTATCAAGGCATACGCAAACCCTGTACGGAGGTTCAAATGTCGGCCCGATTCATCGCGCTTTCTCTCGCCCTCTTCGCCTGCGAGCCGGTGAAGGCGGATCTCGCCACACCCGACGGCGACGGCGCCGGGCTGGACGCTGGCAGTGGCACCGGTGGCGACGACGGCGCCGGCGGCGACGGCTCGGGCGGCGACACGGGTGGCGGCACAGGGGAGCCCGAGCCCGCCACGACGCTCGAGTCCGGCGACTGGGTCCCCACCGATGTCGACGTCGACGATGACCCATGTGATTGGAACGACATCCTCGAGGACGTCTTCGGCATCAGCGTGCTGGAGTTCCTCCCGACGAGCTTCGAGGTGGACGGCGAGGAAGGCAAGTTCGAGATCGAGGCGCAGGATTACGGCGCCCGCGGTCCCATCGAGTGCGAGATCGAGGGCGACGCCTTCACCTGCGAGACCCAGAGCGTCGCGCCGGTGCTCTTTGGGATGGGCGAGGCCGGGTGGGTCTACCGGATCGACTACTCCGGCACCGTGGTGGACGAAGAGACGCTCCGCGGACGTGCCGTCGTCTCCTACCCGTCCGTAGACCGCGGCACCGAGCAGACGTTCGACTACTACGGCGTCGACCCCGCGGACTGTACCCAGGTCTACGCGCTCGAGCTCTCCCACGACCGCTGAGAGCGGGCTCCTGCCCTGCGCCCCGCCTGCGGCCGGCCCGGGCGGGGCGTCGTCGTTCGGACACCCGCGTGCGGTGGCGTCCGTGGGAAGGTCGACGCCGGGCGCCGTGCTACGGAGCTGGAAGACCGGAGGCGTGATGGGCCGCTCGCTGCATACCGTCGCGCTGGTGCTCGCGGGGTGCTCCGCTGGAGAGGACGCCGCACCGGCGGAGGGCGCCGGCGGGGCGAGCGTCTCCTGGCCAGCGGTGGATACGGCCGTGGACTGCCCCGTCGCGGACTTCACCGCGGGTGGCACCTATGCGCTGCAGACCGGGCAGATCTACGACGTCGAAGGTGGGCAGGAACTCCGACTCGACCTCTATGTCCCGGACGCGCCGGGCCCCCACCCGGGCGTCGTTATGGTTCATGGCGGCGGGTTCACATCCGGAAGTCCCGCCTACATGGAGCGCGCCGCCCGGCACTATGCGTCGGCGGGGTTCGTGGTGCTCAACGTCGAGTATCGACGCGTGCCCGCGGTCGGCCTCGATGATCTCGTGCGAGATGTCGTCTGCAGCATCCGCTGGGGCCTGTCCGAAGCGGACGTGCTCGGCCTGGCACCCGGCTGCGTCGGTACGATGGGGGAGTCTGCCGGAGGCTACCTGGCCTCGATGGCCAGCCTGGCCGGAACCGATCCCGCGTTCTCCCATGGGTGCGATGCCGGCGCCGATGTCGATGTCCTCGTTCGGTGGTCGGTGCCCTACTACGGCATCTCCGACCTTCCACTCTTCGAAGCGTCCGGGCAGCTGGGAACCCTCATGCCGGGACTCGCAGAGCTCGCGGACATGTCGGTCGAGGCGCTGAGCCCGACCGCCTACGCCGGGCGGGACCCCGGCGTGGGGTTCTTCCTGCCCCATGGGACCATCGACACCGTGGTTCCCATGTCCCAGAGCGAAGTCCTGCACGCAGCGCTCACGCGCGCCGGACATCCCGCGGAGCTGCGTCTGCTCGACGGCGTTCCCCACGGGTTCGTCGCGGGCGGCGGCTTCGATGGCGCCGCGAACCAGTCGATCCAGCCCGACATCGAGGCCTTCATCCAGGAGATGAACGCGGCACGTTGAGTCTCCTCGGTGGGTGGGGCAGAAAACCGGAGAAGGGTCGATCGGGGCCTGCCGCGTTACGCCCGCCCGGCCGGTCCGCCGGACCTCGACCTCCGCCCTGACCCGGCGGAATCCCGCTTCGCCGCGACGGGTCGGCTCTGCTCCATGGCGCATGCCGGGAACAGACGCCCGCGCTC
>JAYYRS010000107.1:0-5284 GCA_036126975.1 Myxococcota bacterium | reverse complement strand
GCCCCGGTCGGCCAACGCCTCTGCGAGGGACTCGCCGAGGCCCAGCACGTCTGCCGCTTCACGGAAGGCAGCAGGCGGGGGCGTCGTGAATGTCAGTCGGGGTCCCCCACCCGGCGGGTCGAACGCGAGATGGGAGGCATGCAACAGCTGATCCCCGTGTCCTGCCAAGGCCCGCATGATCGGCCCCGGAACACGGCGCGCCCCATAGAGCGGATCGCCAACGATCGGCAGTCCCACATGCTTCATGTGGACCCGGATCTGGTGCGTCCGGCCGGTCTGCAGCCGGCAGACCATCAGGGAGACCCGGCCCCCACGAGCATCCCCCGCCACGCCGTACCGGCCCTCTCCGATGCGACGCCAGTGGGTGATGGCGTGCCTTCCCCCCTCCCGAACCGCGAATCGGAGCCGGTCGGTGGGGTGTCGGGCAAGGGGCGCATCCACTGTGCCGGCCGTCTCCTTCGGGGCCCCCAGCACGACGCACACGTAGCGTCGTCCAACGGTCCGGTCGTGGAACTGCTGCGCGAGTCGTGCGTGCGCATCGGGATGCCGCGCAACGACCATGACGCCGGATGTGCCCCGGTCCAGCCGATGAACGATGCCCGGCCGGCTTGGATCGACGGCATGCCCGCGGATCCGCTGCCCCGCCACGGGCGCACGCAGCAGGTGCAGCAGGCCGTTGACCAGCGTGCCGCGCGGGTGTCCCTTGCCCGGATGGACGACCAGCCCGGCCGGCTTGTCGACCACCACCACGTCGTCGTCGATGTACAGGACGGGAAGCGCGAGGTCTTCGGGTTCCAGCTCCGCGGGCGGCGGCGGCGGCACGAGGACCACGAGCCGCTCGCCTCCTCGGAGGGTGTGTCGGGGCTGGCGCACCACCACGCCGTCGACCGTGACGTGCCCGGCCTTCACGAGCGACGACAGCCGAGCCCTCGACTGCGGCAGCCCCGCCGCCAGAACGGCGTCCAGACGCGCCTTTCCGGCGGGCGCGACGAGCTCTGCGCGGTCGCCCACTGCGCTCAGCGATGCTGGCTGTAGAGCGCCATGTAGCCCTCGACCACACCTCGGTCGGCGACCTCGAGCACAGCCACCACCTGCTTGAGGTAGCCCCGGACGAAGGTCGCCGCCGGCAGCCGGTCGAATCCGTTCTCCTCGATCGCGCCCAGGTACCGGGTCGAGATGCGCGTCGCCGTGCCGAGCGCTTCGAGGTCCATCCCCCGCAGCTGACGGACACCCCGGAGAAACGCGCCATCGGTACCATGCTGGGCAAGCAGCGCCTCGACCGGGTCGGAGGGAACGGCCGGAGCCGGCGCGATCCGGATGTCCTCGTGCGGCTCCGGAGACCGGTCTCGTTCGAGCGGTGCCTGTGGCAGCGGCGCATCCGTGAGACCCCGTCGCTTCAGCTGGTCGAGCCCGATGTGGGGGTCGGTCGCGCCGAGGTCATCGGGCGGACGGACGGGCGGAGCCGGCACGGCCACCAACGGCGGTTCGGGTTCTCCAGGTCCGGCCGGGGCGGGCCTCGCCGACGGGGGGGGCGTCGCAGCTGCGCCTTCCGCTCGACGTCGCCCTCTCCGCCAGCCACCCGGCGGCTCCGGAATGGGGTCACCCACAGGGAGGTCCGTGAGGGCACGCACGACGGCGAGCGAGACTCCCGCGACGGGGTCGACGAGCGCGCCCCGGCTCTGCCCCCAGAGCGACTCGACATCCTCGGGGAGGCCGAGACCGGCAGCGCTGCGGAATGCGTCATACCGGCGCCGGCGGGATGGGTCGGACAGGATTTCCATCGCCTCTCGCAAGGCGGTTTCCTGGCTCTCGAGTATCGAGACATCGGCGCCCTGCTGGCGGGCGACCCGGAGCCGACGGACCAGGTCGGCGAGCCTGCGTTGGTACGCATCGCGCACCTCCTCCCGGGAGGCGGCGGACGGAACGCCAAGCAGCTCGTACAGACCCTGTGCCATCGGAGCCGCCTAACGCCGCCGCCCGGAATCCGCGACCACGTCCCGAAGCGCTGCTATCAAGGGATCCTCCTGGCCATGGAGCAGTGTGCGGGGGTCCACGACGAGTGCGCCTCGGGACACCCGCACCACGATGCCGGGCTCCCCGAGCCGAAGCGCGCGCGCAGCGGCATCTGCACCGCGTACGGGAATCTCGACCACATGTGTGGCGAGTCCCTGGCCCGGTAGTGCACCGCCGCCGCTGACGCTCTCTCCCGGGACCACCCGTGCACCGGTCACGGAACCGCAGATGCGCTCGGCCACCTGCCGGAGCGCTTCCGATGTCCGCGCGAGCATGGCGCGGGCGGGGACATCCTCCGGTCGTCCCTCGGCGTACATCCGCAGCGTGGCCTCCAGGGCCGCAAGCGCGAGCTTGTCGAGCCGCAGCGCGCGGTACAGCGGATGGGTCCGGCACGCCTGCACGAGGGGCGTGCGCCCGACGATGAGTCCGGCCTGGGGCCCCCCCAGAAGCTTGTCGCCCGAAAACACGACCAGGTCCACGCCAGCTCGGATGGCGACATCAGCGGCCTCCGGCTCGAGACCCATTCCGGACACCGGCGCATCACCGAGCAGCCCGCTGCCGAGGTCCTCGACGAGTGGGCGTCCCGTCTCCTGCGCGAGAGCCACCAGCGCGGCCCGCTCCGGACGCTCCGTGAACCCGAGCTGACGGAAGTTCGACGGATGGACCCGAAGCAGGAGCGCAACATCCTCATCGACTGCTGCTGCGAAGTCGGCCACGCGGGTGCGGTTGGTCGTGCCCACCTCCACGAGACGGGCTCCCCCGGCGCTGATGACGTCTGGGACTCGAAACGAACCCCCAATCTCGACGAGTTCGCCGCGGCTGACGACAACCGACCGGCCTCGTGCCAGTGCCGTCAGGACCAGAAGGACCCCCGCCGCGCCGTTGTTGACTGCGATCGCGTCCTCGGCGCCCGTGAGGTCACGCAATGCGTCCGCGATCCCTCGCAGACGCCCTCCCCGTCGTCCGGTCTCCAGCTCGAGCTCCACGTTCGCATAGCCGCAGGCGACGTCCCGAACTGCGTGGACGGCCTCCGCCGGCAAAGGAGCACGTCCGAGGTTCGTATGCAGCACCACTCCCGTCGCGTTGATCACACCGCGCAGTCGTGGTCGGCGAAGCAAGACCGCGCGCGCGACCGCCCGGTCGGGGAGATCGTCGGGCAGCCGTCCGCCCGCGAGGATCGTCTCGCGCGCCTCGGCAATCACGGCACGTGCGGCCCGCACGGCAACCGCGTGCGGCACTGCCGAGAGTCGGGGATCGGACGTCAGGGCATGCACGGCCGGCAGGCGGGACAGGTCGGCGGACATCGTTCTCCGGAGCGCGACGCTTCGCGCAGGTGCTAATCATGCACCGTGACTGCACTGATCTACCTCGCCGCCGCCGTGCTCTGCGCCGCCATGGGGCTCCGCGCATGGCTCGAGGACCGGCTCGACCCGGTGCGCCGGGCCTTCTTCCAGGTCGCGGTGCTCGCGACGCTGAGCTTCGTCGGGTTCCTGGTCTATCTGTTCGATGGTGCGAATCCGGCATCCCCGGGAAAGGTTCTGCACGTGTTGACCGGCGTCGTGCTGCCGTTTGCATTGCTGGGCTTTCTCGAACGTGTATTTCGGGAGCCGGGCTCCTCACGGCTGCTCATCCCCCTGGTCGCGATCGCGACCCTCGGCCTCATCACCGTCGATGTCGTGGTCTGGACCGACATCCCGCGCGCAAGCCCTGCGGAGGTCGTGGCGAGTCTCGGTGCGCTGGCGGGCTTCGGGCTCTGCATCCGCCTGCTGATCACTGCACGCAACCGGACCGACGACCCGGTCGCGCGGTCTCGTCTGCTGTACCCCGTGGTCTTCCTGGGTCTGACCACCACATCGGTTGCCGCCGAGCAGCTGGCACGCGCGTTTGACTTCATCGGGACGCCGGGGCCCGGCGGCGCGATGCGGATGGCCAACGAGATCCAGGGCCCCGTACCGCCATTTGGCGCGGTCTTCGCGGTGGCCACGACGTACCTGCTGCTCCAGGTGGTTCGCCTCTCTCGCCTCCTCGACCTGCATGAAATCCTGGCGCGGGCGGTGACCGTCGCGCTCGCTGCCCTGGCTCTGGTCCTCATGCAGGGCGGGCTTGTCATCTGGACCGAGTCGCTGCCGAGCTACCGCATCCACGGCACCTTCCAGATCTTCCTGGTCGCCATCGTGTTCCTCACGGTCTACGACCCCGTCCGGGCTCGGGTGGAGGGCTGGATCACGGCCCAGCTGAACGATCCCGGTGCCCGTCTGGAGCGAACGCTCGCCCAGGTCGAGCAGGGCCTCGCCGCCGTCATCACACTCGACGGCCTCGACCGGGAGCTGCTCGGCCGGCTCCACGACAGCGGCCGTGCACCGCTTGTCAGCCTCTACCTGTGGGACCCGGAGGGCGCCGCGTACCAGCTGACACGCCAGCGCGGAGACGCGGAGACTCCACTCCTCCGGGCCATCCCGGGCGGTCCGTTCACGGACGGACTGCGCGACGAGGCGGGTGCCACGGTGCGCGCCGACGTCGCGCGCATCCTCCATCGCAGTCACCTCGACCAAGAAGCCCTCCAGCATCGTCTGCGCACGCTGGAGGCCATGGATGCGGACCTGACCCTTCCGCTGCGTGCGGGCGAGATCATCCTCGGATGGGTGAACCTGAAGGCCGAGCCCGGAACCGATGGATTCTCCAGCGAGGAGGTCCGACGCCTCACCTCCACGGTGGACCGGGCCAGCATCCTCATCCAGAACATCCGGAGCTTCGAGCAGCTCAAGGAGCAGGGTCGCCTGGCGGCTCTCGGCGAGATGGCGGCGGGGATGGCACACGAGATCCGCAATCCGCTGGCCAGCATCAAAGGGGCTGCGCAGTACCTCGAGGCCGTTGCCGAGGACGGCAGCGCGGAGGAACGCGACTTCCTCGACATCATTGTCGATGAAGTGGACCGCCTGGATGGGGTGGTCACGCAGTTCCTCGACTACTCCGGCACGGTCCGCCTGCACCCCGAGCCGACAGAGCTGCCCCGCCTCGTCAAGCGGGCCCTGGACCAGGTCGGCATGGCCGAGCTGCCAGACGGAGTCGAACTCACCTTCGATGTTCCGGAGCCACTCCCGCCCGTCCCGGTCGACGCAGACCGGATGCACCCGGTGCTGCTGAACCTCCTCCGCAACGCCATCCAGGCCGTGGGCGACAATGGGACCGTCCGGGTGCGCTTGCTCCGGGCCCGACTCAGCGGTCCGGGACGGCGCGGCCAGAAGGCGGTCGACCTGGTGGTTGAAGACGA
>JAYYRS010000106.1:0-8460 GCA_036126975.1 Myxococcota bacterium | reverse complement strand
GCATCCGCGTCGTTGCAGTCATCGCCTCCATGGCTGTCGCTCTCATATCCATCGGCATCCGCGTCGTAGTCGCTGGCATCATCACAGTCCGAGTCGATGCCGTCGTACCAGACCTCGGCTGCAGCAGGCGACACATCCGGGTCCAGATCGTCGCAGTCCGTTCCCGTGTAGGACTCGCTCTCGTAGCCGTCACCATCTGCGTCGTAATCACTGTCCGATCCGCAGTCGGAGTCGATGCCGTCGTACCAGATCTCAGCAGTGCCCGGGCTGATGCTGCCGTCCGCGTCGTTGCAGTCGGTGCCATCCGTGACATACCCGCTCACCGTGGAGCAGCTCGTCGTGGATGCCACCGAGTTCCCGTATCCGTCGCCATCATCGTCGGCGTACAACGTGACGGCATCCACCGCGTCGTCCTCGTCGGTCGTGCCGTCGCAGTCGTTGTCGTCGCCATCACAGTACTCATCGGCGCCGGGGTAGTTCTCGTCCGAGGTGTCGTCGCAGTCCGAGCTGTCCTCCACGTACGAGGCGGGCGCCTCACAGGCCTCGATCGTGGACAGGAGCGACCCGAAACCGTCGCCGTCGATGTCGGCATACCAGGTGATTCCCGTGCTGGCATCCAGGTCGCTGTCGGCGTCATCGACGGCCCCATCGCAGTCGTCGTCGAGGCTATTGCAGATCTCGGTGGCCCCTGGGTACACCCCGCCCCGGCCGTCATCGCAGTCCGTGTCGTCCGCGACGAATCCGGACGGCTGGTTGCACGCCGCGGCGCTCGAAGTGGCATCTCCGAATCCATCGCCATCGACGTCCTCGAACCACGTCAGCGCGTCGAGTGCATCGTCCTCATCGATGTCTCCATCACAGTCATCATCCCGGGTGTTGCAGTATTCATCCGCCCCTGGGTAGGTCGTCGCGCGGGTGTCGTCACAGTCGGTGTCGTCTGTGGACGCGGACGCCGGCAGCGAGCACGCCGCGACGGTGCTGGCCGCGTCTCCGAAGCCGTCCCCATCCACGTCTGCGAAGAAGACACTGCCTGTGGATGCATCGACCGAGCCGTCCGCGTCATCGATGTCTCCATCGCAATCGTCGTCGATCGTGTTGCAGACCTCGCTCGCGCCTGGATTCACGGCCGCATTGCCATCGTCACAGTCGTCATCCGATGCCGCGTACCCGGAGGGTGCATCACACGCCGGCACCGAGCTCGCGGCGTCTCCATAGCCGTCGCCGTCTCCATCGACGTAGAAGAGACTGCCGGTGGATGCATCGACGCTGGTGTCGGCGTCATCCGTGGCGCCATCGCAGTCGTCGTCCGCTCCGTTGCAGACCTCCGTCGCGGCCGGGTTCACCGCCGCATCACCGTCATCGCAGTCGCTGTCGTCCGCGATGAACCCCGCCGGGGCATCGCAGGACAGCACGGAGTCGAGCGGGTCTCCATATCCATCGCCATCGCTGTCGTCGTGCCAGCTCGTCGCGGTCGAATCATCGAGCCCGCCATCGTCGTCATCGATTGCGGCATCGCAGTCGTCGTCCACGCCATTGCAGACCTCGGCCGCGCCGGGATTCACCGCCGCTGAACCGTCGTCGCAATCGCTGTCGTCCGCGACGTACCCGGACGGCGCTGCGCAGGCCTGCATGGTGTCGCCAGCGTCTCCGTATCCGTCACCGTCGCCGTCGCCGTAAAATGTGGACGTATCTAGGGCGTCGTCCTCGTCGATGGTTCCATCACAGTCATTGTCCAGACCATCGCAGTACTCGGACGCCCCCGGGTTGATCGTGCTGACGGCATCGTCACAGTCGGTCGCGTCCAGCACGTAGTCCGTCGGTTGTGCGCACTGGACGGTGGAGACAGCAGCATCGCCGAACCCGTCCCCGTCGCCGTCCGCGCACCAGGTCGCCGCGTCCGCAGATGCATCCTCGTCGGTCTCGCCATTGCAGTCGTTGTCGATGCCATCACAGGCCTCGGAGGCGCCCGGATGTGCGGCGTCCGACTGGTCGTTGCAGTCGGTGTCATCGGCCACGAAGCCCGCGGGCTGGTCGCACGAGGTCTGGGTGCGGTCGGCGTCGCCATAGCCGTCGGCGTCGCCGTCGCCGTACCAGACCCCGGCGTCGACCGCATCGGGTTCATCGATGTCGCCATCGCAGTCATTGTCCAGGCCGTCGCAGTACTCATCGTTCCCCGGAAACGCGCTCGGGTCTTCGTCATCACAGTCGCCGCCGACTTCGACGAATCCATCCGGCGCTTCGCAGGCCGCCTCGGTCGTTGCGTCATCGCCAAACCCATCTCCGTCCCGGTCAGCATGGAACGTGGGCGCGTCGGCGGGGTTCTCGTCGACCTCGCCATCGCAGTCATTGTCGATTCCATCGCAGGACTCGGGGGCTCCCGGGTACGTCGACGCGTCTGCATCGTCGCAGTCCTCGACCGAAAGGAAGCCATCTCCGTCCTCATCGACGTAGGTGTCCCCGACCGAGCCGACCCCGGCGCCTCCGCCGACCTCGGTGCCCGTGTCCTTGTCCCCACAACCCACGAGTGCGAGTCCGGTCACGAGTGCGGGAAGTGGGGTGATCAAGCGCATGGCAATTCTCCTCGGAGACGACGGCCCGAACTGTACCGCGCCGGGGCGGGATCGACATCCTGGCAGAACGGCGATCCAGAAACTCCGCCGCGCCCCAGCCGCAGAGAGCGGCTACAATCGCCCCCCAGGAGCCCCGATGTGCGTCCGCGCCGCCCGCATGACATCTGCAAGCGTCTCCGCAGGGCCGCTCCGTCACCGCGCCGCACCCTGTCGGACGGGCATCGTCCCGCCCACCATGCCCTCCGGAGCGCCCTTCGTCTCTGGCACCGGCGTGCCCGTTCCCAGCAGGAGTCGCTGACGATGCCCGCCGTCCAGGTCCGCCTCCAGATCTCCGCCGATGAGCTCCTGCGCTACTACAGCGGCGAGGCAACGGTGGTGCGTGCCCGCACGCTGGACCGCCACTCCACGGTCCAGTTTCCTGCACGCGCCCTCCGTCCCTTCGTGACCGAGGATGGCGTCCACGGAATCTTCCAGCTGCTCTTCACCGCCCAGAACCGCCTCCGCGAGATCCGTCAGGTGTCCGCCAACGGCGCAGTCCTTCGCCGCTCGTGAGACCTCCCATGCGCACGCTGCGGCTCCTGATGCTCGTCCTTCCCGCCCTGCCCGGCTGCTACCGGGTGATGGCCGTATTCAACGACACCGCGGCACCCGGACCGGACGAGACGTCCGACGCAAAGCCGGTCGTCCGCAGCTACGAGACCCCCGACGTTGCGATGACCGCCGCGGAGCGCACGGACATCGAGCACATGTGCTCAGCGATCGTGGCCGAGGATGCCAGGAACACGGCGCCCGGAAAGGACCGCGGCGCCTATGGTCGCATCCAACCGAAATCCAAGTGGGGGACCGAAATGCTGCGCCACCTCAATCAGGAGGGCCGACACGTCGCCGCGCCCCGGGTCGCACGGCTGCTGCAACAGGAGGGCATGAAGTGGGCTTCTCCGGACTGCCGTTCCATCGTGAAACGCTACTCCCGCTACCACTGAATTGTTCGACGCACATCTGCACCTCCCACCACCCCGACGTTGGGCAGCGGCCCGCGAGGCCGGCATCCGCGGCGGTGTGCTCGCCGGTCTGGGCCCAGCGGACTGGCAAACACTCGAGGAGGCAGCGGCGTCGGGGCTCACGTGGTCGGCTGGACTGCACCCCTGGTGGGTCCACGCCGCTGATGATGCGACCCTCCGGGATGCGCTGCGGCAGCTCGGGCAGCGGCTGATGTCGCGCGGACCGGTGGCCATCGGCGAGTGCGGGCTCGACTTCGCGAGAGCACGAACGTCCCCTGCCCGCTCCCGACAGCATCGGGCACTGGAGGCGCAGCTGGACATGGCACGAGAGCACGAGATGCCCGTGGTGCTGCACGTCGTTCGTGCGACCGGCGCGGCGCTGGGACTGGTCCGGGATGCCGCGCTGCCCCGAGGCGGGCTGGTCCATGGCTTCGCAGGACCGCGAGAGGTCGCGATGGACTGGCACCGGATTGGCTTCTGCGTCGGCATCGGCCCCGCCCTTCATCGGTCCGCGAGGCTTCGCGCCGCTGTGTCCCTGCTGCCGCGGACTGCCCTGGTCGTGGAGAGCGACGATGCCGATCCCGCCGCGACCCTGCCCGGCGTCGTCCTGGCCCTCGCTGCGCTGCGACGCGAGGATCCGGACCGCGTGGCGCGTTACACCGCCGCAAACGCCCGTCGATTGTTCGGACTGCCGGGTGGGAAGGCATGATGGACGACACGACGACCGACTTCCGTCTGCACCGACGGTTCGACCGCATCGGCCGCCTCCTGGGCGATGGCGCGATGGCGCGACTCGACACGGCCCATGTCGTCGTCATCGGCCTGGGAGGCGTCGGCTCTCACTGCGCAGAGGCACTGGTTCGCTCAGGTGTGGGCAACATCACCCTGGTCGACTTCGACCTCGTGTGCGTCACGAACACGAACCGGCAGGTCCAGGCCCTTCGCGGCCAGGTGGGCCAGCCCAAGGCGAGCGTTCTCGCCGAGCGCCTCCGGCTGATCAATCCGCGCGCGACCATCACCGCCGTACCGCTGCCATACGAAGCGCGGATCGCGGACCGTCTGCTGGCGGGACCACCCGACATCGTGATCGATGCCATCGACAACGTCACAACCAAATGCCATCTGCTGGCCACCTGCTGGGCGAGAGGCATCCCCGTGATCTGTTCGACCGGTGCCTCGGGTCGGATGGACCCGACCCGGGTACGCGTCGCCGACCTCACCAAGGTCAAGGTCGACCGCCTCGCCGCCTCGGTGCGGAAGATCCTGCGGCAGAAGCATGGCCTGCCAAGAGGCTCGGCGGAATGGGGCATCCCGGCGATCTACAGTGAGGAACGCCTCAGTGCACCCCACGAGCTCGCGTACGACCGTGATGGCGAGTTCCAGTGCGTCTGTCCCAACGGAGACAATGACGTCCACACCTGTGACGACCGGAACGTGGTCTGGGGCACCGCGGGGTTCGTCACTGCGGCCTTCGGACTCGCGGCCACATCCATGGCCATCCGGACCCTCACCGGCGTCCGACCCGCCGCCGACCAGAACTGACCGGTCCGCTGCGCGGGCCGCCGCGCACCTCAGCCGCCCCGTTCGCAGGTCATCGACAGCTCGAACGGCTGCTCGTCGCCGCCCGGCCCTTCCACGACGATCACGTACCGGGCGGGCTCGTTGTTCCATATGCGAACGGCATCGTCGCCGTTGATGCCGCCTTCACACTCGAGGATGCTGACGCCAGACTGCAGACAGGTGGCGCTCTCCCATCGCATGGCGAAGATGTCGAGGTCCGCACAGGGACTGTTGAGGTCGATCTGAATCCAGCCGTCTCCTGGATGTTCGACCTCGAACATGCGCTCCGGACCTGCGTAGTCCGACGTCCCGACCACTGCACAGGCCCAGAACGAGGCGTAATCGGCGCCCGAAAGCCGCATCGTCCCACCCTCCGTCGTGGAGACGAGGCTCCCCTCACACGCCAGGCGGTCGGTGATACAGGCGTCGTCGTACCCGGTGGGTGCAGGCGGATCCTCGCACAGGTCATCGACGTCCGTGTCGGTTCCGGACCCCGACCCTGACCCCGACCCGGATCCCGAGCCGGAACCGGTGCCGCCGTCAGTGTCGGAATCCGACGCCGTATCGTCGGCATCCTTGTCACTCTCGAACTCCAGACACGCCGGCAGCCCGAGTACCCCAAGAACCAACAGGATGGACCGATGCATCGCACTCCTCCGGATCATGGCGCTCACTGGCAGTCCACGGTGAGTCGGTAGAGGGTGTCGACGGGCTCGGGGCCTTCCACGACGACGAGATAGTGGTAGGGCGTTCCATCCGGGATCTCCGGGAGGGTGATGGTGCCATCCCCCCGGCTGTCATCTGCGGTGCAGTCCGACGCCAACGTGCTGTTCTCGGACGGGCATTCTCCATCGGCGTCCCAGAACGCCCACCGCAGGGCGAGGACGTCGAGCTCGTCGCACGGGCTCTCCAGGGTGATCTCGACGTTCTTGTCTCCTGGATGCTGGAAGTCATAGACCACTTCACCGCCGGCATAGTCGCCATCCGGGAGGGGAAAGCAGTACCAGTTGACGTAGGCATCCTCGCCCCAGCGGCTCGCCGCGCCCTGGGTCGTACCGATGATGCGGTCCCCGCACCGCAGCGTCGTGTCGACGCACGCATCGATCCCGGTGGGAGGCGTCACGCGCTGGGAGCAGTCGAGCGCATCCGGGTCCGTGTCCGTGTCCGTGTCCCCGTCGGTGTCCGTCTCCACGTCGGTGTCGGCGTCGGTGTCGATGTCGGTTTCCGGACCGTCGCTCTCGTCATCTTCGTCCGCGCCCTCGTCGTCGTCATCCGCACCGACCGGAGCCGGGCCGCCGGCGCCCGCCGTGTCCCCGCCTTTGCCGAAGATGGCACAGGACGGCAGGCAGAGTCCGACGGCCAGGAGCATGGGGGCAGGACGCACGGGCACCTCCAGGCGGCAGGATAGCGCGGCCCCAACCCGTGCGCGACCGTCGACCGTCAGCGACGGGGGTGGGGCTCCGCGTCCCCCCCGACCACGCCCTGTCCTGCCGCAACGAGCGACGCATAGGCTCCATTGGCGGTCATCAGCTGGGCGTGGGTCCCCTGCTCGAGGATCTTCCCTGCCCCCATGACGATGATGCGGTCGGCAGACTGCACCGTGCTGAGCCGGTGGGCAATCACGATCACCGTCTTCCGGTCCAGGATCCGCTGGATCGCGTCCTGGACATCGCCCTCGGTGATGGAGTCCACAGATGCCGTGGCTTCGTCCAGGATGATCACGGAAGGGTTGTGCGCCATGGTCCGGGCGAACGTCAGCAGCTGGCCTTCCCCGACGGACAGGTCAGCACCTCGCTCCCGGAGTGTGTGCCCCCATCCGAGGCGGTCGACGAAGCGGTCGGCGTGGACGAGCGTGGCGGCCCCCTCCCGCTGCGCCGCATCGATCGACGGGTTGTCCAGGTCGATGTTGAAACGAACGCTCTCGCTGAACACCTGGATGTCCTGGCGAACGGCCGCGACCGCAGCGCGCAGGTCCGAGAGACGGAGCGCGGACAGCTCCTGCCCGTCGAGCGTGATGCTGCCCGTGTACCCCCTGTAGGAGCAGTCGAGCAGGCGAGTGAGGGTCGTCTTGCCCGAGCCACTGGCTCCGACCACCGCGATCGATTCTCCAGGTCGGACCTCCAGGTCGATGCCCTTGAGGACCTCTTCGGCATCGGGCCGGTACCGGAACCGGACGTCCTTCAGGACGATGTGCCCCCGAACCGCATCTGGAACCGCATCGCCTTCATCCCCTGCCGCCGCCGCCGCCTCGAAGAGCCAGAAGATCTTCGAAAGTGCTGCGATGGCTCGCTGGATGATGGTCACCTTTCCTGAGAGCTCGCGGAGCGGACGGAACAGCCGGTCGAGATAGTCGATGAAAGCAACCATCAACCCCGCCGACACCGGCTCGAAGGGGATGTCGATGCCCATGTCCTGCAGCTGGGCTGCCGCGACGCCGGCCCCCAGCCAGAGCATGACCGCCGTGAAGATCCGGCTCGTGCCATCGACCAGGGCGAACATGCCGGCGTCGTACCAGTTTGCCGTCTTGGTCGCGTCCCTGAAACGCTGGTTCCGGTCGTCAAACCGGCGCGCCGTCCGCTCCTCGTCCCCCATCAGCTGCACGACGCGCACCCCATCCACGCGCTCGGCGAGGAAGGCATTGACACTCGCGAGGGCCTCGCGGACCTGGAGGAACAGGACCTTGAGTCGTCTCCGCAGCAGTTCAAGGAGAGCGAGCAGGGCAGGCCCCAGCGCCAGCAGTGCCAGACTCAGCCGCCAGTCCAGCCAGAACATGGCCCCGAGGATTCCCAGGATCATCATCACGTCCAGGACGATGGTCACCGTGCCCGCGGTGATCGACTCGCCGAGGCTCTCGACGTCTGACGTGATCCGGGTCAGCAGCTTGCCGGCTGGCTGCTGATCGAAGAAGCCTTGCGCCAGTCCGAGCGTGTGCGCGTACAGCGCGCTGCGGAGGCGGAGGATCGTCCGCTGGCCGCTCCACGCGAGCAGCATGCTGTACACCGCGACAGACGCGTACCCGCCGACCACGGCCGCGAGGTACAGCAGGCCCACCTCGCGGAGCCCCTCGACCTCTGCGGGGACGATGTGGCGGTCGATGGCCTCCTTCAGGAGCCAGGGCTGCGCGAGGTTCAGTGCGGCCACCACCGGCGTGAGGAGCAGCGCGACGACCATCGCCCAGCCGTCAGGCCTCGCGAACGGCCAGATGCGCGCGAGTGTGCGCAGGTCCGACTCGTCGAGTCGCTCCGTGCTCCCGTCCGGTGCGGTCATCGAACACCCTCCCTCTCGGCGGGCTGCTGGGCAAGCCAGGCCTCCCGATACGGACCGGGTCG
>JAYYRS010000105.1:0-6296 GCA_036126975.1 Myxococcota bacterium | reverse complement strand
CCTCGTGCGATGTCAACCTGCGGGTCTGCGACTGGCTCCCCATCGAACGGATCCCGGACACCGACCCCTGCGTCGATGCACGGAAGGACGAAAAGGGCCGCACGATGTGTCGAACGTGCGACCTGTCGATGGGACTCGGCTCCAGTTCGCTCACCATGGTCGAGCTCGCCCGCGCCTACAGCGTCTTCGCGACCTACGGCAAGTTCGTGGAGCCCCACTACATCAACCGTGTCGTCGACCGGGACGGGACCGTCATCGAGGAGTGGACACCGCCAGGCGATGGCTGGCCCGAGGTGATGGAGCCTGCCGTCGCCGGGGTCGCCCACTGGCTGCTCCGAAATGTCGCGACGGGCGGCACGGCGGCCAGGACGAACCGGCTTGGCGTGCAGGTGGCCGGCAAAACGGGGACGACCAACGACTTCTTCGATGCCTGGTTCGTGGGCTACGACCCGGAGTACATCACAGCAGCATGGGTCGGCTATGACCAGCCGCGGTCGATCGGCGTCTCCTTCACCGGAGGCCAGACCGCCCTGCCGATATGGATGGATTTCATGAAGGTCGCCGCGCCACGCGAGGCGAAGCGTCGCTTCAAGGAAATCCCCGGGGTGCAGTGGGTCGCGATCGACGAGTCCACCGGGAGAGCCGCAATCGGAGGGCTGCCGATGCCCATGCTTCCGGGCACCGGGCCCGACAACGTGGCGGTCGAGATCGGCCAGAAGACCACGGAAGACATCCTGACCAGCGACTTCTGAGGCTCGATGGCACCGCTCCCCCCCCGCCTGCTCCCGCTCGCTGCACTGTGGCTGTTCGCGTGCTCGACCACGGAGGTCGTCACCCTCGGCACCTGCGACGTGGCGCTGTTCGCGCCGGACGTCGACGCAGCCCGTCCCGGCGACCCCGTCACCCTCGGCGGGACACCGCTCACGACGGACTGGGACACCGTCGTGTACGTGGGCGGCGTCGAGGCCGAGGTCACCGCACTCGACCGGGTGGGATGCGAGACGTGCGACGCCTGCCGCGTCGAGTCGCTCTGCACCGAGTGCGGAGACTGTGACGATTGCGACCGGGTCTGTGCCGAGCAGTGCGACGAGTTCCTCACGTTCCTCGTGCCCGAGGTCGCCCCCGGCATTGTCGATGTCTGGCTCATCAACCGCCACGGCCGGTCCGACGCGCTTCCGTTGACGGTGCTCGAGAGCGACCCGACAGACTCCGCTCAGGGGTCTGCGCGCCGCTGAGGCCAACCCTCGACTGGGCATCCGTCCCCGCCAGCCCACAGGGGTTGCCAGCCACCCGGGTGCTCTGCTATGAAGGCTCCTCTCGGGGACGCCGTACCGGCGCGGTCTTCGCTGCTGCCGGCCATCCCTGCCCGCCCATCGGAAGCATCATGCGCACCTTCACCCGCTCCGTTGTCGCCTTCGGCCTCCTGGGCGTCTCTGCACCCGCCCTCGCTGGCGGCATCGGCATCATCGGCTCGGGTGGCGTCCAGTCCGCCAAGGCCTACTACTACAACATCGAAGGCGACCAGGGCGTTGACACGCAGTTCCGTCCGACCACCTCGGTGGGTGGCGAGGCTCTCCTCGGAGACCCTGATGACAAGTTCATCGGCGTCGTCCGCCTCTACGGCACCTGGAACGCTCCCGTGGAGAACCCGGAGATCGCGGGTTCCTGCGACGGGTCGACGAATGACTATGTTTGCCCCGACTACGACAGCCTCGAGACGGAGCCGGTCGGTGCAATGACCGTCGGCCTCCAGTGGGGCCTGCTGGGTGACCCTCGAGGGTTCCAGCTGGGCGCATCGCTCATGCTGGGGTCTGCCTTCGCGACACCGGACAATCTCGAGTACTTCATCGGCGAACCCGGAGCCTTCGTCACCTACACGATGAACGAGAAGTACCAGCTGTTGGCGAACGTGAACGCGTCCGTACGCTATCGCAAGGAGTACAACATCGGCGCCAACACCTACGTGGGCGTCCGGTACCTGTTCGACTGACGCCCATCCGAGCCGGAGCCTCCGTGGCGCGCCCGCATCGATGGATTGCCGTCGAGGGCGCGCTTCTTGTTGGAGCAGCCGGGCGGGGCGCAGCCTGTCCCACGCCAGAGCGGGCCGTCCCGGTGGTTGCGAATCGGCGCGCCATCCCGGAGCCGGACGGGACCATGGACAGCACGTCCGAGCGGCTGGAGACGGCGGCATGCCCGCGCTCCCTCCTCGCTGGTTGCCAATCCTCGTCGAATCCCAGGAGGACTTCCCATGAGCGATATCGCCTACACCGACCTGCCCCGCGGCCGGGAGCTCGCCCACGACTACGGCCCCCGCGTCCACCTGATGTCGGAGCCCTTCCCCATGTCCGTTCTTGCTCGGCTGTGCCGGCCGGACGTGGTGCAACCGGAGGTCGACCATCTCGTGGCAAGGCTCTATGACTGGCTGCTTGTCGAGGTTGCCGGGCGCGAGCTGCGAACCGAAGCGGTGGCCACCAGCACACGCATGAAGGCGCTGCACGCAGAGGGGACGTACCGGGGAGAAGCCATCGCTCGTGGCCAGCGCGTGGTCGTCGTGGACGTCGCTCGAGCAGGGATCCTGCCGGCCCACCGTTTCTATCAGGGCCTTCATGCATGCGTTGACGCCGAAAACATCCGGCAGGATCATGTGGTGGCCAGCCGGACAACGGACCCGAGTGGCGCCGTAGTCGGAGTCAGCCTCGACGGTTCCAAGATCGGTGGGCCGGTCACGGACGCCACCGTGCTCATTCCGGACCCCATGGCCGCGACGGGAACGAGCCTGGGTGGCGTGATCCGGCATTACCAGGATGCAGACGAAGGCGCCCCGCGCAAGGTCGTTGCGGTGCACCTCATCGTGACCCCTGAGTACCTCGCGCGGATGGCAAGAGACTTCCCCAGCGTCGAGATCTACGCCATCCGGCTCGACCGCGGCCTTTCGTCCCCGGAGGTGCTCCAGACCCGTCCGGGCGAACGGTGGTCGGAAGAGAGCGGCCTCAATGAACGGCAGTACATCGTGCCCGGCGCAGGAGGGGTTGGAGAGGTGCTGAACAACGCCTGGGTCTGACGCAACGAAAGGAATGAAGCGCGCAGGACTCCCTGGGGACGGGCCGATTCACACAATCGTCGCCGCTGTGGATGGATGGTCTGGATACCCGCGCTGAACCCGCAAGGAGAGGACCATGGCCCCTGACACGCTCCGAGTGCTGATATCGGAGGAGCGACTGCAAGCCCGAATCTCCGAGCTGGGCGCGGAGATTCGCGAGCAGTACGGCGACGACCCGATCACGTGCATTGGCGTCCTCAAAGGCTCCTTCATGTTCATGGCGGACCTGGTCCGGGCCATCGGCGGCGACGTCCGCTGCGAGTTCCTGGGTGTTTCCAGCTACCACGGCGGCACGCGATCCACCGGAGTCGTCCGCATCACCGAGGACCTCCGCAACCCCGTCGAGGGGCAGCACTGTCTCATCATCGAAGACATCGTCGATACCGGACTGACGCTCGACTACCTCAACCGCATGCTGGCCGTTCGCGGGCCTCGCTCCTTGAAGGCGTGCGCGCTGCTGGACAAGCCGGCACACCGTGAAGTCCCGGTTGACGCGCACTACGTCGGCTTTTCCATTCCCGACGAGTTCGTGGTCGGCTACGGCCTCGACCTCGGAGAGCGGTTCCGCAACCTCCCCCACATCGCGGTCTACACCCCCTGATACCCGGCGGGTCGCATCCGATAGGAATCGGGCCCGCAGCCCTCGCGGCCTCTTCAGGCGGGCGTGGCGGACCCGCGGCGGCGGCGCCGGCGGCGGCGCCTTCCAGGTGTGGTCGACTTGTCGGGCGGCGCGCCCTGACAGACCTCGTCAATGACGCCAAGGATGTCGTCACCGAACTCGGCGACCTGCCACCGGCGCATTCCCGGGATGTCAGCAAGATCCTGAAGGGTGCGGGGCGCCACCTTCGCGACATCCCTCAGGACGGTATTGTTCGCTACGACAACGGGCGGCAGTGACTTCTCACGGACGACCCGGTTTCGCCAGTCCTTGAGGGGACCAAACAGCCGGTCGACGCCGGGCGCCCCTGGACTGGCGGCGGGGAGCGGCTCTCGGGAGGCGGCAGCCTTTTTCGGGACGGGTGGGAGCGGACGTTCATCCGCCACGCCCTCCTGCACCGCCGCAAGGAGCCCCGCGGCGTGCCTTCGATGCATCCCGGAACCCGGGCGCATGACCTTTGCGAGCGCCTCCGGATCGGTCGGTCGACGCTGCGCAAGCTGGATGAGAACATCCCCTGGCAGGACCTTGAAAGCAGGACGGTCCATGGACCTGGCCTGGCTGTCCCGGTACGTCCAGACGGCACGCAATACCCGCAGCGCCGCATCGTCCAGCTTGTTGCTCCCCTTCACTCGATGGAAGTCTGCATCCGAGTTGGCCCGTCCGTTCCAGCGGCGCTTGGCCAGCCACTCACATTCCTCCTGGTGCGCCTCCAGCCGACCCTTCTGCTCCAGTCGACGGCTCATGACCTCGCGCAGCGCCAGCAGCCAATGGGTATCGCCACGCGCGTAATCGAGGTGCTCCGGCTCCAGCGGCCGGCGCGCCCAGTCATGTCGCTGGTACTTCTTGTCGAGGGCATGACCGAAATAGCGTCCGATGAGATCGGCAAGCCCGATTTTCGGCAGGCCAAGAAACTGGCCTGCGATCATGGTGTCGAAGATGTTGTTGATGTGGATGTCGAAGTCGCGCTTCAGACTCACGACATCGTAGTCACCTCCATGGAGGATGATCACGATGTCAGGGTCTTCGAGGAGCGTCTTGAGCGGCGACAGGTCTTCCACTTTCAGCGGGTCGACGATGTAGTCGGCTTCCAGGTCGGAGATCTGCACGAGACAGAGCTTCTCCTGGTAGTGGTGGAAGGAGTCGGCTTCCGTGTCGACGCCGATGACATCGCGCGTCCGAAGTCGCTCGACGAGGGCAACAAGGGCCCCGTCGTCTTCAATCATGTGCAGGGGAGTGTCTGCGAACATCTGGGCCTGTGGGACGGAGAGCGGGACGGCGCTCGGGGTCGGCCCGGCGCGCGCTTCCCGTGGCAATGCCGGGCGTAACCGCGCTCTGAGCGCAGATCCACCCCATGCTCTGCTATGGTCGGCGGCCGCCCACCGGGCCGGAGCTTCCGATGCGCGAGCGCATCATGCACGCAGTTGCAAGCCTTCTCCTCGCCGCCATGCTGCTTCGTGGCGCCGCGGGCGAGGGGCTGCGCGTCGGGGTTGCGACATCGGAAGCCGCGGGGCGCGTGTTCGTGAGCGCCCAGGTCTGGCGATGGCTCCGGGGCGATGCCCCGCCGGGTCACGCAGACCTGCTGGCGTGGCCCAATGGGCAGAGCTTCTGGCCCGTCGACCCCCTCACCCAGCTGTTCGAGGCCCCGATGCAGGCGGTGCTCGGCCCTGACGCCGCCTTCACCCTCATCGTCGGTCTCCTGCTGGCATTGTCGACCTACGCAACGGCCCGCCTGACACGCGCTGTGGGCGGCGGTCCCGCGAGCGCACTTGTTGCAGGAATGGCGGTCACCTTGAGCCCGTTCATGCTGCGCAACCTGCGCGACGCCGTGACGGAGGCCCTCGCGGTCGGCGTCGCGGCGGTCGCCATCGGCGCGACCCGCAGGGTCATCCGCGAACCCGGCCGAGGGCCCCTGCTTGCCGGTGCCGCCGCCGTTCTCGCCCTCGCGACAAGCAGCCCGTACTACGCGGTCTACCTTGCCCTCGGGTGGGCGATCTTCACACCGTTTCTCGCCCGGAAGAACAGTCCGGGCCTCGCCCGTCTGGCCCTTGTGGGCGCGGCTGCGTGTGCTCTGGCCGCTGTCCCCCTTGTGGTTACCGAGGGATCCGACGGGGGCCGGCTCGGCTCCAGCTGGCGAGGGAGCTACCGCCTCGAGCCCGCCCCCCTCGTTCATCAGGATGGGCGCCCGGAAGACCGGACGCCGCCCCGGGCTCGGGAAGCCACCGCTGCCGGTCCATCGTTCGGCGGCACGATCATCCCGGGTCCCCTCGAGCGTGGCCTCCGACGCACTCCCGGGGGCGCGGCGCTGCTGCTGCTCGGCCTCGGGAGCCTCGCGCATCGGCGTGCACGACCATGGGCAGCCCTTGCGCTCGGACTTCTCGTGCTCGGCCCCGGCCCAGACCTCGTCACGCGCGCACTCGCCACCGGTGTGCCCTCCTCCCCGTCCGTGCTGCAGCGCGTGCTGGCGGCACTGCCTCTGACGGGAGCCATGGGAAATCCAGAGCGTGTTCTCGGAGCGTGGTCCCTGCTCGCTGCGGTGGC
>JAYYRS010000104.1:0-3778 GCA_036126975.1 Myxococcota bacterium | reverse complement strand
ATGCTCGGGCGCAAGATCGACGTCCGGGTCGTGCACCTGCATGACAGCAGGGAGTGGGCCTTCGACATGGGTGCCCCTGCGCTCTTCCGCTCGCCGGAGGGGGGGGCGCCGCTGGCCGAGGATCCAGACGAGGTGAGGGCCGCGTTCCTTGCGGAACGGGACGCCTACCTCCGGCAGGTCGGGGCCTGGCTGGGTCGGGTCCGCAGCCGGCATCTGCTTGCGCCGACAGACCAGCCGATGGCGCCAGTGCTCGCCCGCCTGCTCGGGGGGGACTGAGCCATGGACGCTGCCCTGCTCGCTCCCGCCGCGCTGGCGTTGGGGCTCCTCCTTGGGGGCCCGGTCCTCGCACACATGTCCCGGCGTCGGCCCGTGCGGCGGGTGGATTTCGGGGCGATGATGCTGCTCGAGCGGGTGCAGAAGCGGATGAGACGCCGCCGCCGCATCCAGGACCCGCTCGTCCTCCTGTTGCGGGCGCTCGCAGTCCTCCTTGTCGTGCTCGCGGTCTCGAGGCCCGAACTGCGGCAGCCGGGCAATGCGGAAACCGCCGCAGATGAGGGCCCCGTCGTCATCGTGATGGATGACTCCCTCTCCATGGCCCTGCGGGCGGGTCGCACCGGGGACGAGACGCTCTTCAGCCGCGCCCGCTCGGAGGCGGCGGCATTGGTTCGGTCGCTGCCGCCGGGCGTCCGGGCAGGGGTTGTGCGGGTCAGCGGTCGGGCGGTCGGGGTCACGGGGGAGCTTTCGGCGGACCACGGCGCGGTCGCAGCGGCCATCGAACAGCTCCGCCAGGGCCAGGGCACGACCGACCTCGCCGGAGGGCTTCGCGCGGCGCGTCGGTTGCTGGAGGGCAAGGGTGGCCGGGTCGTCGTCTTCAGCGATGAGGCCGGTCCCGTGGCTGTTCCCGCCGCGGAGGAGGAACTCAAGCTGCTTGGACGCCAGGGATGCGCGTTGGAGCGACGCCGCGTCGTGGCAGCGGTTGTTGGCAATGTCGCGCCGGTCTCGGCCCAGTATGGCGATGGTGTCGAGGGTGGCTCGGTTCGGGTGCGACTCATGAACCACGGGGCGGACGACGTGGAGGTGCCGCTGGTGGTGAGACTGCCGGATGGGGCCGAAATCACGGCGTTCGCCGAGGTCCCGGCCGGAGCGGAGCAGGAGAAGACGATCACGGTGCCGCGCGTGGCGGCGGGAGGCGTCGCCACCGCACGCATTGACGACCCGCTGCTCGATGCGGACGACGGGTTCGCCTTCCATCTGCCGCGGGTGGGTGCATCGCGGGTGTTGGTCGTGGACGGCGACCCGGGTCCCACACCGACGGCGTCGGAGGTGTATTTCCTCGAGCGGGCGTTGGCGCCATGGGGCGCCGCTGGCGCGGCCCGGGGAGGTGTGCTGCCAGAGGTGACATCACCGGCGGGACTCGCGGGTCTCGACCCGGATGTCCATCGGGTCGTCTTCATGGCCAACGTTTCCGACCCGGGACCGGTCGCCACAGAGCTGGCCGACTTCGTCCGGCGAGGTGGAGGGCTGGTCATCGCCGTGGGAGACAACGTGACGGCGGACCGCTACAACGGGCCGCTCGGGTCCCTCCTCCCGGCCCCACTTCGCGAACCCCGTGCCTTCGCGGCTCCGGGAGAGCCCGGCGAAGCGACCGCGCTGCCCGATACCGCGCTCACCCTCTTCCAGCCGTTCGCACGGGGGGGACGTGGTGGCTTTGCGAGTGTCCGGTGGCGCCGGCTGTTCCTGCTGGCACCGTACGAGGACGACGAGCGGGTGCGGACCCTGCTCCGTACAGAGGGAGGCGTGCCGGTTCTCGTCGAGCGCCGGGTCGGCGAGGGACGGGTGGTGCTGCTCACGGGAACCGTGGACCTCAGCTGGGGCGATCTGCCCCTCCAGTCCGTCTTCATGCCTCTCACCCAACGGCTCATCGCCGAGCTTGGTGGCGAGGCGGGTGGGGGTGGGGAGCGACGGTCCGCCACGGTGGGTGACTCCGTCTGGCTTGAGTTGCCCGACGGCGTGTTCGATGTCTCTCTCACGGGTCCCGCCGGGTCCGTGGCGGTCCGGCAGCGGGACGGGGGCATCCGGTTCACGCCGGACGCGCCCGGCGCGTATGTACTCGAGACGCCCGGCGCTCCCGCCCTCGCCTGGATCGCGGTGAACACGGACCCAGTGGAGTCTGATGTGACGCCGGGACCCGGGCTCGTCGAGACGGCCGCGAAGGTCGATCCAGAGCGCTTCCAGCGCCGGATCCCGCTGTCCCCGTGGCTGCTGCTGGGCGGGCTGGTGCTCGCCGCGCTCGCCGCGGGTCTTGCCCATCTGCGGGGTCGGTCCATTCCCGACCCGGCCAGCCCCGCCGAGGAGCACGGCCATGCTGCGTGACCCCACCCGTCGACAGGCGATCGCGGGCCTGTCCGCGGTGGTTGCTGCCCTGCACGGACGCCCGGTCCGTGGGCTGGGCGCATCCTCGCAGCTCGATGTGGCCGAGCTCATGTTGCCGTCGGGCTCGACGTCTCGTCCGGCGGCGTGGGCTCGGCTGCTGTACGAGGTGATCCAGACCACCAGCGTCGAGGCCGACCCGCGGGCCGTCCAGCTCGAGCCTGACGATCCCGCATTGTTTGCGCACCCCTTCTCGGTTCTCGTAGGCACGGGCGGGTTCGATCCACTGTCGGCGGTCGCCGTTGAGCAGCTGCGACGGTACCTGTCGTACGGGGGTTTCCTGCTGCTCGATGACGCGACGGGCTCGCCTGACGGTCCATTCGCGGCGTCGGTGCGCCGGCTGGGCCGTCGCCTCTTTCCGACGAGGCCGCTGTCGCCGCTGCCGGGTGACCACAGCATCTACCGGGCGTTCTTCCTGCTGGATGCGCCGCTGGGGAGGGTCGCGGTCGCGGACGTGCTGGAGGGCGTCACCAAGGGGCCGACCACACCCCTCGTGTACTGCCCGAACGACCTCTCGGGCGCGCTCGACCGGGGGCCGGACGGAACGGACCGTCACCCCGTCGTGCCGGGTGGCGCCGCGCAGCGGCGAGAGGCGAAGAAACTCGGCATCAACCTCGTGATGTACTCGCTCACGTCCAACTACAAGCACGACCAGGCCCATGTCGCCGAGCTCATGCGGGACGGCAAGCTCGAATGATGGACTGGCTTCTGGCGGGCGGGATTGGTGATGCCGGGGTGCTGACCTGGACGGCCTCTCCGACGGTGCGGCTTGTTGTGCTGGCGCTGGGCGCCATCGCGATGGGTCTCGCCCTCATGCCGGGACGCACGCGGAGGAGCCCACTGATGAAGGGCATCGAGGCCGTGCTGTGGCTTGGCGCGGTGGGGGTGCTCTGCGTGGCAGCGCTGGGCCCCACCTGGGTGGATGATGCTGGCCGCCAGGAGCCCGGCCCGTTGGTCGTACTCGTGGATGGCAGCAGCTCGATGGGCGTCGTGGAGGAGGGACGGACCCGGGGCGAAGCGTTGGCGTCGCGTCTGGCCGAGGTCGTCTCCCTGACCTCGGCGGCAGGTCCTGTGGACGTCTACACGTTTGATGAGGACCTGCGGAGCGGCCCACCGGTGGAGTTGGATGGCCGCGGCACCGACCTTGGCGTCGCCTTGGAAGCAATCTCCGACCGGTATCTGGGGCAGAGGACACGGGGTGTGGTGGTCCTGACGGACGGGGCCGACCGGGGTGCGTTGCGGCGAAGCGTCCGCGAAGCGAGCGCAGACGGCGCGCTCGACCCTGGGCTCGCACCGCCGCTGCCCGGTCCGCTCACCCTGGTGCAGGTCGGCCAGCTGGACGATGTTC
>JAYYRS010000103.1:0-2636 GCA_036126975.1 Myxococcota bacterium | reverse complement strand
TCAGCGAATCCAGCGTTGATGAAGCTGTGGATTGCGCCGCCATCGGCGCACGCGCGTGGCGCCGCATCGGCGTCATCGACAGGGTTTCGGCCGTCCACCGATTCCGTGACCACGTCGCTCGTTTCCAGGAACGACTCGCTCGCCTCATCACCCGAGAATGTGGCAAGCCGATCTGGGAGAGTCGGCAGGAGGTCCTCGCGACCATCCGCGCTCTCGACCTCTACGTGGACCAGGCTCCTTCCATGCTGGCGCCGCGCGTCATCGAGGACATCGGTGCGCGAAGCGACCGACTGCCTCGCGGCGTCGCGGGCATCCTCTGTCCCTACTCATTTCCGCTTCTCGTCCCCGCCGTACAGTCTGCAGCCGCCCTGCTGGCTGGAAACGCTGCGGTCGTCAAGCCCAGCAAGTTCACGCCTGGCGTGGGCCAGGCCGTGGCTGAACTCTGGGACCGCTGCAAGCTGCCGCGCGGCGTCTACAACATGGTCCAGGGTCCCGGCGTCGTGGTCGGGCAACGCATCGCGCTGCACCCGGGTATCGATGTGCTGTCGTTCACCGGCAGCTACACAACCGCGGCCACGATCCGCCAGACCACCCTCGGCCGCCACGAACTCCCCGTGGTGATGCAGACGGGCGGCAAGGGCATCGCCGTCGTTCTCGACGATGCAGAGCTCGACCGCGCCGTCTACGAGGTCATGGTGGGTGCATTCCTGACCGCTGGCCAGCGGCACAACTCCACCGGTCGCGTGATCGTGACCGCGGGGATCTACGACGCCTTTGTCGAGCGGCTCGTGGCACGCGCCCGGGCCATCGACGTGGGATACGGATTCACGAGCGACACCTTCATGGGCCCGCTCATCAGCGAAAACCTGCGCGCTCGTTACAAGCGCTTCGCCCGCCAGCTGGTGGCCCGCGGACACCATCCTCTCCTGGAGGCGGCCCCCGACCAGGCGCCACGGCGGGGCTTCTACGCGCGTCCCGCCATCTACGCGGTCGACTGGGAGAACGGCCACCCCTTCCTCGGCGATGAGCCGCCAGGACCCATGGTCCTGGTCTACAAGGTCCGCGGTTGGCGGGAAGCTGCAGCCCTGCACAACCAGGCGGTGTTCCGTCTCGCCTCCGCGCTCTTCACCGGACTTGAAAACCCCGAGCTCGATCAGATCCGAGGCCGACTCCGCACGGGCGCGCTCAACATCAACCGCGGCACCATCGGCGCCTCGCTCCGCCTTCCGAGCGTCGGACTCGGGCGCTCGAGCAACGGCGTGGCCGCAGGACTCGGCCTTCTGCATGTCTTCACGCACGCCCGGGCCCAGCTCGTGGAGTCGCGCTCCTTTGGCGGGATGCCGGTCCTACCCGGCACGCGATGGGAAGCCGGCGGCGAGGCGCCCGACCCGCCGGTCGAGGACACCGAGGAGGACGATCTCTCGGAAAGCCTGGAACTCACAAGCTGAACGCCGCGCGCCTCTTCGTCGGCGGGCCGATGCCGGACGGGTGCTACGGCGGCCCAGCCGAGGTCCCACCCTCCGTCGGTCCGACACCCGCGCCGGACGGACCGCCCGGACCGCGCCCCCCACCCATTGCGGGCGGGGCCACGAGCGTGAGAACGACGCCATCGATGTCGGTTTCAACGGTGCCGAGCGCCACGGGCTCGCTGAGCTTGTCGGACTCCGGCTTGATGTAGTTGTCCCGATCCGCATCGCAGAGCGCTGCGAGGTCACCGTTGGTTCCCTTCGGCAGAACCAGGGCGAAGGGACCAGGAGCTGCCAGATCGAGCATCGTCAGGGGCCCGATGGGGGCGTCTTCGCCCGGACCGCCCGGACCACCCGCACCGCCCGGACCGCCCGGACCGCCCGGACCGCCCGGACCGCCCGGACCGCCTTGTCTGGCGGGTATGACGTCGATCCGGAGCACACCGCTGCACTCGCCCGACACCTTGCCCGTCACGGTGATGTGATCACCAGCGGCGATCTCCGCCTGGGTCTGCTGCGGCCGGACATCGTTGATGTCGAAGGCCCCGGGGCCACCACCGCCCGGACCACCCGGACCGGGACCACCCGGACCCGGCCCGCCCGGTGCGGCGAGCGGACCGCCACCGACAGGGACGTCTTCGGGGGTGTACGGGCAGCCGTACAGGGCCGCCAGCAGCAGCACGGAGGAGGGTCGCTGGATCACCGGGCGCTCCAGAAGCAGGTGGCCGGAGCCTACCCCACAGCCGGCGATTCCACCGGCTCGACCGCGCACGGCAGACCATCTCGCTCGGCGGTCCCCACCAATGCGTCCAGACGACTGGCTGACAACAGCCCCGTCGCGCGGAGGCCGGCATCCCGGGGAATGTCGACGGTATCGGGACGCAGGCGGTCATCCAGCACCGCGGTTCCCTCCGTACTGCCATGGCGGGTCCGCACCCGCACCCGTGCTCCGTTCTCGAAGCCAAGGTCCGGATGGAGCATGATCCATGCACCGCCCCCCGGACCCGGGGGCGCATCCCGGTCCGCTGCGTGCGGCAGGGAGGTCCGGAGGCGGAGCGGCATTCCCGGTTCGGCGTCCTCCGCGTCCGCTGCCTCGAGCAGCGCGTCCGTTCCTTCCGGGAACAGTTCGATGCGGCCATCTTCTCGGGAAACCCTCCAGATCGAGCGGTC
>JAYYRS010000102.1:0-6558 GCA_036126975.1 Myxococcota bacterium | reverse complement strand
AGCCTCTACGAAGACGGCGACATGACGCAGCTCACGACGGTCGGAAAGGCGACCGGTCGAGCCATGGAGGGCGCGGGCATCACCGCACGGGACCTGGACGTCGCCGAGGTGCACGACTGCTTCACGATTGCCGAGCTCATGACCTATGAAGCGCTCGGGCTCGCGAAGCCGGGGGAGGGCAGCGCAGTCGTCCGGGATGGCGCGACGAAGCTCGACGGCAGCCTGCCCGTGAACACCGGTGGTGGTCTTGTGGGATTCGGTCATCCCGTCGGAGCGACCGGTGTGAAGCAGCCGGTCGAGATCTTCCGCCAGATGAAAGGCAAGGCCGACCGCTACCAGGTAGCAGGGGAGCTCCGATGGGGCCTCACCAGCAACATGGGCGGCGACGACAAGACGGTCGTATCGCTGGCCTTGCGCAACGGCTCCTGAGCCGGGCGCATGCTGCTGCGGCCGTCCTGGTCTCCCTCATCGGGGGAGGCCTCATCTGGTTCGGGCTGCGGACGCCCCCGTCAGCATCAGCGGATGCTCCGCTGCCCGGCCGTGCAGACCCCGTGGTCGTCACGCGGCCCGAGGTCGTCCGGCTCGGGATGGATGGTCCGAACCCTGCACCCCCGGAGGCGCCCATGCTGGAGCGCTCCGCGGTCCAGGCCGCATATGGCCGACATGTCGCCGCGGTCCTGCCACATTGGGAGCATGTGACCGTCATCCTTGCGGCGTCTTCCCATCCGGATCTGCAGGGCATTTCGCGCGCGCTCGCCGAGCGGCTCGCAGCCGCGCAGGGTGTCCAGGCCAGCGACAAGAATCGCGAGGATCTCATCCATGAAGAGCGTCAGCTCGTGAATCATCTCCGACAGCGCTACGCCGGATTCGACGAACTTGCTGGACCCCTCGACGCGCTCGACTCGGCCATCACGGAGCTCGATGGCGTGTGATGCCCATCATGCGCCAGCATCCTGCCGCGCTCGCATCCGCGCAATGCCCACCGTCGCGACCGCGCAGAGCCAGGTCAGGGCGCCGTTCACCCCAAGCCATGCGCGGCCTTGCCAGCCCTCCAGTGGCCACACCTCGAGGCCGCCGAAGCCGGCAGCCCAGAGCATGTGGGCGCCGACGCCAGCACAGATGCCCGCGACCACGGGTCCCAGGGTGCGGGTCGGCCCCAGGATGAAGGTCAGGATGCCGGGCAGGAAGGCAGAGAGTGTCAGCGGGTTGGCGGCCAGGATGTCGGGGAGGACGGATGCAGGCCACTGCAGGAGCGGCCGGGACAGCAGGGTGGTCCACCAGGAGGGAGCAACCGGCAGCATGGGCAGGATGAAGATGCCGCCGGCGCTGATGGCGCCAGTGATGACCATGACCCACGAGCGTCGGCCCCGCCCGCTTCCGCCGCCGAGACCCGCGAGGAGCAGTGCCGCGAGTCCGCCGATTCCGAACAGCGCAGCGTTGTATCGGCGTCCCAGCGCACGCAGCGAGCCCGGGATGCTCAGTCGTCCGTGGCCGTACTGGGGGTCCAGGCCCGACGCGCCGAGGTCCTCGGCTCCGTCGAGAAGGGAATCGAGCACCGCGTCGATGTCGCCCCCGGCAGGTCGCCACAGCACGGCTGCCGCGCCCGCGACATGCGGCGCGGCCATGCTGGTTCCCTGGAAGGCCTTGAATGCATGCCCATCCGAAGCGATGGTGTCCTGGAGGATGCCCCCGTTCTGTCGTCGGGTATCGCCACCGGGTGCGGCGATGTCGACACCATCGCCCCACGAGGAGTAGTGGGCCAGCCCGTCATCGGGCCCGACGGCACTCACGCCGACCACGCCCGGCAGTGCAGCGGGGTAGGAGACGCCTTCCCGGCCGGTGTTTCCGGCTGCGGCGATGATGAGGACTCCACGGTCCTGCGCCTTCTTGACGGCGTTTGCGATGACGGCAGAGTACCGGCCGCCGAGGCTCAGGTTGATGATGTCGGCTCCGTTGTCTGCCGCTTCATCAATCGCCGCCGCGATCCATGGTGATTGTCCGGAACCCTCCGCGGTGAGGGCCTTTACGGGGAGGAGTGCCGCGCCTGGAGCAACGCCGACGACCCCCAACCCATTGTTCGTGGCCTGGGCGATGGTCCCGGCCACGTGGGTTCCGTGGCCGTTGCCGTCTTCTGCTGAGGGTTGACCTGGGACCACGGAGATGCCGGGAAGGAGGTTCGATGCGTCCAGGTCGGGAACTGCACTCACTCCGGTATCGATGACCGCGACGGTCACGCCGGTGCCTCCCCCGGCGCGCCAGCCGGCCTTCACGCCGACGCGTCGCATGTTCCACTGCTGCTTCCACATGGGGTCATCGGGATAGCCGAGCGCCTCCATGGGGATGACGGGCTCCGCGACCTCCACGAGCGGGTGCGTGCGCAGCGCAGCGGCCGCGGCGGCGAGGTCCGGAACGGCCGCGAGCGCCAGTGACTCGTCCGCGGCCAATGGATGGACCCATGCCAGGTCCAGGGCGGTGGTGGAGCGGGCATCCGACAGCAGCGTGCCGTCGACGAAGTCGACGACCAGCACGCCCGGGCTGGCCGGAGCGGACGCCATGGGAAGCGTCAGGGCTGCCTCCGGTGCACAGCCGCTGACCAGCAGGGCGGTCGCGAGGACATGCGGGTGCATGGGTGCTCCGGAGGGTTCACGGACGGCAGGGGTACGCACGAACGACTCCGGTTCTTGCATCGGGCCCCGACAGTTTTCCATCACAGTTGACATGACAAGGGCAATGGAGCACGATGTCGCGGGACGTGCGGGCGCCGGACCTGGCGTACGATGACCCGGGAGAGGCGCGCGTGCCCGAACTCAGCTCCATCATCGAGGTAGAACTGCCCAGCGGCGATGTGACCGCTGTGATGCGTCGGCGGTTCGGTGCTTCGGATGGTCTGCGGGTGGCTCTCGTGGCGGGAATCCGGGGGGATGCACCGGAGGGCATCCGGATTGCACACGCGGTGATGAGATTCCTGGAGTCGTACGAAGAGAAGCTCAACGGAATCGTTGACGTGTACCCCTGCGCAAACCCGCTCGCCGCCCATCGCTCCTCGCGACTGTGGCCCTTCTTCGATGTCGATCTGAACCGGCTGTTCCCGGGTCGGTCCGGAGGGCACCCGCCGGACCGGGTCGCCCACGCCATCTGCCAGGACATCCGCGGTGCCGACCAGGTGGTGGAGCTGCGCGGCGCGCGGGCGGCGTTCCGGGAGGCGCCGCAGGCGCTCGTCCGACACCGGGATCTCGACGCGGCGAAGCTCGCGGCGCACGCCAACGTGGCGGTGGTCTGGCGGCGGCGACCGGGCCCCGCTGCGGCCAGCACGTTCGCTCACCAGTTTCCAGGGACGATCGTCCTGGAGGGCGGGACCGGCAATCGGCTCACGGCGGGCATCGGCGAGGACCTCTCGGACGGCGTGCTGAATCTCCTTGCAACGCTTGGGCTGGTCGGAGAGGCCGACCTGCCCTTCCACTGGGCTGGTCTGCGCCGGCCCCTCGAGGTCGATGATGAACAGGTCCTGCGCGTCCGGGCGGAGCGCGGTGGTCTGTTTCTTCCCGCCGGCGAGGCATGGCGGTCCGTTGCCGCGGGCGAGGTGGTCGGGACCGTGGTCGACCCCGTCACGGGCGAGTTGCGGGAGGAGGTGCGGTCGCCGGCGGACGCCCACGTCCTCGCCATCCGCGAGCTCCCCGTGGTCTTCCCGGGCACGATGGTGGCCCGCGTGGTGACGCCATGAGCGTGGTCTTTCGCATCGAAGCGCCGTACCGAGGGGCGTACGAGCTCCATCGTCTGACGTTTGGGAACGGGGAGGGTCCAACCCTCGCGATCGTCGCAGGCATGCACGGCAACGAGCTGAACGGCATGCACGCAGTGAATCTGCTCGCCGGCGCGCTTCGTGTGGTGCGTCCGCGTGGGACGGTGCACCTCTTTCCGCTGGTCAACACCTTCGGGGCGGACGAAGCGCGAAAGCGGTGGCCTTTCGATGACCACGACATCAACAAGGCCTTCCCCGGCGACCCGGACGGCACGGTGGTCGATCGCATCGCACAGGCACTGCTCGAGGCGTCGGACGCGGATGTCTGTGTGGACGTGCACTCCGGGGCGCCCCATGTGCGAGAGCTGCCGCAGGTGCGCGTCCCCATGAGCGGTGACGAACTGGCGCTCGGGCGGGCCATGGGGCTTCCCGTGGTCTGGCGTCGCCCCGGCGAGCGGTTGGGGGGAACCGGCCTCATCGGTGCCTGGCGGGCCGCGGGTCGCAAGGCACTGCACGTGGTTGCGGGTCGTGGAATCACCCTGGATACCGGCCACTCGAGGACCACGGCCGACGGTCTCAATCGGTTGATGGCGCACCTCGGCATGGGGCATGCGGTGGGCCCTCCGGCTACGATCGCCGATGTGACGAGGAGCGAAGTCGAGACGCATCGGGCGGACCACGGTGGTTTCTTCGTTCCCGAGGTCAGGGTTGGCGTGAACGTCGAGCCGGGCCATCTCCTTGGCTATGTGCAGGCGCCGATCGGGGGCGACCGCCTCAGCGAGGTCCGTGCGCAGCGGAGCGGCGTCGTGATGACGGTGCGAGCGTGGCCCATGGTGCATGCGCAGGAACTGCTCGTACGCGTTGCGGGCACCGACGCGGGCTAGCCCGTGGCGCGGCCCATCCTGGTCCACGGGTTCGGCCCGTTCCTCGAGGTTGAAGACAACCCGGCCGCGCGGCTCGCATGCGCCGTGGACGGCGCGAGTATCGGTGGGCGGGCGGTGGTGGGGGAGGAGATACCGGTCAGCTATGCGCGGGGACCCGCCGCGAGCATCGCTCGCGCCCGCGCGCTGGACGCGGCGCTGTTGATTGGAGTTGGCGTCGCCCGGTCGAGATCGGTGGTGTGTGTCGAGTCGCGGGCGGTCCCGCTCGGGCATGAACACCTGGCAGATGTCGACGGGGTGCAGCTCGCCCGCCTCGCGGCGCGGGGGGCACGGTCTGTCCAGGCCACCGGTCCCGTCTCCAAGATGGCCGCGGCGCTATCGGGCGTGGTGAGCGCCGATGCCGGGCGATACGTATGCAATGCATGGCTGTACCAGACCGTGCGCGCACTCGGGGAAGAGCTCCCGGTTCTCTTTCTTCACGTTCCACCTCCGGGGCTTGCGCCCGAGCAGCTGCTTGCGGCGCTCGAAACCATCGAGGGATCGCTCCATGGCGGCTGATGAGAACAACGCCTTCGACGAGCTGATGGCGCAGATGGGAGTTCGGAGGCTCGAGTCGGGCAGCAAGAGCCCGCGCGCAAAGGGTCGACGGGGGCGCCCACAGAAGGCCGCGCCGCCCACCCGGGCCATGCGGGACGCCATGGTGAAGGCCAGCGCCCCCGCTTCCCCGCCGGCTCCCGCGCAGCCCCCTGCGCCCGCCGCACCAGGGGTCGACGTCGAGCAGCTGCGGGCCGAGCTCAGGCGGGCGAGGTCCGCGGCGCAGGAAGCCCGCGACCGTGCAGATGCGACCGAGGCGGAGCGTGCCCGGCTCGCGGAAGCGAACGCGGTGCTCGACGCCGAACGCCGCGGGCTCCAGCGACGGCTCCAGGCGGCCCTCGGCGATGCGCCCGTGCCCATGCCGTCGCTGGCCGAAGCCTTCAAGGCGCGCGGCGTTCTTGGGGAACACGAGGCCGGGAAGGCCCTCGTCGCCCTGGTCGAGGCTCGTCGGACGGGGTCGCTGCTTTCCCTGCTCGAGGCGAGCGATGGGGAGGCCCTGGCTTCGTTTCTCGACGACCGTGTGGCTCTCCACTGTGGGGGCGACGCGTGCCCCGCCGTGCCGGGCCGGGCGGTCATCCGGGTGCCGAAGGCCCGCTGCGAGGTGTGCGCCGGGTCAGACATCCAGCGGTCCGTCCGCAGGTTCGTGGATGCATGCCTGCTCACCGGCCAGCGCCATGTCATCGTCGTCGGTGGGTCGCCGCGGTACCATCGCCAGCTGCGGACGCTGGTCCAGCACCATCGACTCACGCTCGAACTCGTGCCTGGCAACGTTCGCCGCAACGCACGCCAAGCGCGGTCGGATCTTGCGCGCGCGGATGTCGTGATCGTGTGGGGTGGCTCGATGCTCGATCATGCAGTGGCAGACCTGTACAGGGATGGGCCGGCGCGTGTCCTGCGGATACCGAACCGGGGCATCGGGAGGATGCTGGAGCTGGCGGCGGCTGCGATCGATGGTCCGCCCGCCAGCGAGGCCTGAGCGTCCGGTGGGTGTGGAGAACCTCGTCGGGATGGGGGTCGCCTTCGTTCTCAGCGCGGCCGTCGTCGGCGTTGCGAACTGGCGTCTGCGCTGCGGACGCGGGCGGCTGGCACCGGTGGATGGCTTCGCCGGATTGGCGGTGCTGTTGTGGGCCAGCGTGGCAGCAACGAGCGCGATTGCCTGGGTCGGGACCGGCGATGCGGCCGCGGTGGCGTCGCCTCCGCTGCTCGTCGCTGTTGCGGGCAGCGCGCTGGGGGGCCTGACCGCAGCCGGCTTCGCGATCGCCCGCGGTTCGATGGCGGATCTCGGGATGGATCGGCTGGCGCCGCGGTGGGTCGCACTCGGAGCGCTGACCGTCCCAGCGTTCC